>DASYZR010000109.1 GCA_035945995.1 bacterium | reverse complement strand
TGGGGCCCAACGACATGGGCGTGGCCAGCAGCGCCCGCATGTTCTTCCAGCAGATCGGCGGGTCGATAGGGGTCGCGCTGTTCGGCGCGATCTTCGCCCGGCGGCTGACCGACGTGATGACCGCGAGACTGCCCGGCGTGCACCTGAACACATCGGGCGGGAGCTTCGACCCGAGAACGGTCAACCGGCTGCCGCTGCCGATCCGGCACGACGTGTTCTACGCCATCGCCCACGCCGTGCAGGGCGTGTTCTTCTGGGCCGCGCCGTCGGCCATCGCGCTATTCGTCCTGGCCAGCCTCATCAGGGAAGTCCCGCTCCGGGGCAGTGCACCGGCAGCCGAGGCCCAGCCTAAGGAGCCCGAGTTCGCCGCCTAGCGTTAGATAAAAATGATCTCGAAAATCGCGGAGCTCGCTCCGCAGTCAGACTTTGAAGGGGGTCGTCCCCCTAGGGAAAGTCCGGCCGCGACGGTCAGGCCGCCGCGGCCATGAGGCTAGGTCGCTGGCGCGGTTACATGCCTACGTAGGGGACCGCCTCGAGAATCTCGACCGTGGTGCTGCGGCCGTTCGGCAGCGTGTAGGTCGCGGTCTCCCCGACCTTCTTGCCGTTGATCGCGCTGCCCAGCGGCGACTTGGGCGAGTACACGTCGATCGGCGCGCCGCTCTCCTCGCGGGAGGCGAGCAGGAACGTGACCTCATCCTCGTCTCCGGCGAAGCGGATCGTGACGGTCATGCCAGGGCCTACGACCCCGTCGGTGCGCGGAGGCTCGCCGACCCTCGAGTTGTCCAGGATGTGCATAATCTGCAGGATCCGGCCCTCGCGCTTGCCCTGCTCTTCCTTGGCGGCGTGGTAGCCGCCGTTTTCCCGCAGGTCGCCCTCGTCCCGGGCGGCGTTGATTCTGTTCGCGATCTCCGCGCGGCCTTCGCCCGAGAGGTAATCCAGCTCCGACTTGAGCCGGTCATACGCCTCCTGGGTGAGCCAGGTGACGGTGTCATCACGGGTTTCGGTCACGAGAACTCCTAGCAGTGGATGCGGACCATACGTCCGCCGGGCCCAGGTAGGGCCCTTGGGGGTAATCCTTCGAGGTTAACAAGGCTCGGCAAGTACGTCGCGTGTGTCAATGGCCCTGGATCATGGGGCCTGGCCCCTGGCCGGGTACCGGCCAAGCGGCGGTGTTGCCGGGAATGCCTCCCTGGAGCGGGCTTGTTGTGATGCACAATGACCTGTCAGCGTAGCCGCGATGCCGACGCTTGAAACCCCGGCGAGGCAGCGGCGTCATGCCGGGCTTGTCCATCAATCATGCACGAAGGGGACGTTCTTGTCTGCCGTGACCACCGATCACGCCGCGGCTTGTGCCGGCCTGGAGGGCGACGCCCCCCTCCGGCTGATGGCCGTGCACGCGCACCCGGACGACGAGTCGAGCAAGGGCGCCGCGACGATGGCCCGATACGCGCGGGAAGGCGTCGATGTCCTGGTCTGTACCCTCACCGGCGGCGAGCGCGGCGACATCCTGAACAAGGCCATGGAGCGCCCCGAGATCCGCGCGAACCTCGCGGCCGTGCGGCGCGCGGAGATGGACCGGGCCCGCGAGATCCTCGGCGTGCGGCAGCAGTTCCTCGG
>DASYZR010000108.1 GCA_035945995.1 bacterium | reverse complement strand
GGAGCGGCTGCAGCGCCTCTGGACGCTTGCCGACCGGCCGGGCACTCGACGAGACGAAACAGGACAGAGCGCCGTCTCTCGGTAACACCCCTTTGAGGCATCACTCGACTCTTCGGTAACACTTAGTTTTGAGGCATCACGCGGCGCCGGCGAATTACGCCCGGCTTGTGGAGCTCAAGCGCCGGTCCGATCCCGGCAATCTGTTCCGTATGAACCAGAACATCGCGCCCGGATGCCCGCGCGGCGCCAGGGTGCGTTAAAGGCGGTCGCGGGCCTCGAGTTCGCGGGCGAGCCGGGCGAGCTCCCAGTCGGCCGGAGGCTGCTCCGGCCCGGGCCGGAGACCGCCGCCGGGATCGGCACCGTCCGCGACCGTCCCGGGCGTCTCCCCGCCGGAGGCCGGCGGCCCGCCCGACGGCGCTCCGGCGCGCACCGTCCACCAGCGAATGCACAGAACCGCGATCGCCAGCCCCGCGACCACCCCGGCCGGCGGACCGAGATACAAGAGCAGCGAAAGCCCGCGGCGGGGCGGCTCGGCGAGCACCCCTTCGCCGAACTGGCCGACGAAGAATTTCAGGATGGCGGCCGGTGTTTCGCCGGCCTGGAGCTTCGCGCGGATGACGTCGCGCATGTCGCGGGCCACCGCGGAGTCGCTCTCCGCGACGGTTTGTCCCGCGCAGACCGGGCACATGAGTTGCCTCGCCACGGCGTAGACGCGATCGTCGAGCGTGTCCGCCCGCGCGACGGAGAACCCGGCAGCCGCGACCCAGAACGCCGCGGCGACCGCCGCGAGGAACAGCCGACGGCTAGGCTTCACGATGCCCGGCGGTGCGGCCGTGCCGCCGGAGCCGGTCCAGCACGAGCGCGTAGCCGTCCGCGCCGTACGTCAGGAACCGGCTGACGCGGCTGATCGTGGCCGACGAGGCGCCGGTCCCCTCGGCGACCTGCTCGTACGTCCGGCCGTCGGCGAGCATCCGCGCCACGGCGAACCGCTGCGCCAGCGCCTTCAACTCCCCGATGGTGCAGAGATCTTCGAAGAACCGGTAGCACTCGTCGGCGGTGCGGAGCTGCAGCACCGCCCGAAAGAGGGCGTCGGTGTCCCGGCCCCGCAGCTTGGGGTTCACCACCGCGCGTTCGCGCCGGCGGCCTCGCCCGCGATCGTTCATGCGCTCTTCCCCATGCGCCCGTGTTCTCTGATGCGCTGATGCGTGAAACTGCGGGCGGAGTTCGGTCAGAGCCAGTGCTCCACCTCCTCCGCCTCGCCGGCCAGGCCGAGATCGCGCAGCGCGGCGGCCGCCTCGGCGACCGCTTCGAGCGCGTCGGGCCGGCCGGCCGCGATGGCCACGCGGGCGCGCGCCCGGGCCACCCGCGCGGCGAGGTATCGGTTCCCGGCGGGCACGGCCCGTGCAGTCCGGCGCAGCAGGTCGTCGGCCCGGTCGATCGCCGCCCTTCGAGGCGGCTCCCCGGCCACGAGCGCCATCGCCACGTCCGCCTGGAACGCCGCCAGTCCCTCCGCATCCCGCGCCGGCCACCCCGAGAAGGCGGCCGCGGTAAGCCGGTCGGCCTCTCGAGACAGGGACCGGACATCGGCCCCCGGCCGCACGGCGCCGAGCCGCCGAAGCAGCAGCGCCTTCACGGCTCGCGCGTGGGGAACGTCGTCGTCCAGGTGAAACCGCCGGGCGAGCGCCAGCGTCCGGTCGCACGCCTCGATCCCCTCCTCGGCGGCGCGCACCGCCTCGTCGCCCTCCGTCGCCTCCGCCAGATCGCGGTACGCGTCCTCGAGATACGCGCGCAACGGCACCGCGGCCGCTTCCCCCGACCGGCGGCGCACGATGTTTAACAGTTCCTGCACGAGCACGATCGCCCGCCGGACGTCGTCGGCCCCGCGCCGCAGGCGCAGCGCAATGGAGAGCCCGAGCAGCACCGCCTCGCGATCCGCGACCGATGCACCGGTGGAATCGGGCCCGGCCCGGCGCAGCCACCGCTCGGCGTCCTCGAACGCGGCAATCGCGTCCGGCAGATGGCGTGCGCCCTCCGCAAAAAACGCACGAAGGGCGCGCCACCCGTCCGCGGCCCGCGTGCGGGCGGCGGTCTCGTCAGGCTGCGGAAGCGAGCGCGGCGTCCTCCGGGTCCCGCCGGTCGAGGACCAGCACTCCGGCGACCAGCGCGGCGACGACGATGACGTCGAGAACGGTCCAGACCAGATTGGAGTATGCGCGCAGCTCATACAGCAGGCCGAAGGCGAGAAAGACGGTCTGGACGAAGATCGCGGTGCAGAGATACACACCGGCGCGCCGCCGCATCATGCCGAACGCCGCCAGCGCGGTCGATGCACTGTTCACGGCGACGAACGCCAGTTGCTGAATCAGGGAAACCAGGAACGTCGAGGCCGAACTGATCGGCAGCGCGCGCGCCATCAGCGCCAGATGAATGACCTGGTACGCGCCGACCGCCGCGAACCCGGCTCCCGCCGCTGCGCCGACGCGCACCGCGCTGTGCTCGCGTGACCACGTCCACACGAGCAACGCCGCGGCCAGGGTGAACACCTCGTTGACGGCCGCGGTCACGAGGACGCCGACGATTCCCGCGCCAAACGTCATCGCGATCGCGTCGGGACCCCACCCGAAGGCGGTGGACAGCAAGAACTGGATGGACGCTGTAAGGAAGACCGTGAGCGGGAATGCGATGCCGCCGGCCGCGAAGGCCACGAGCAGCCACGGGCGCCAAAACCGGCCGCGGCCCGCGACGGCGAGCGTCGCCAGCCCGTAGCCCAGGGCGATCGCGGCGGCGGCGGCCATCGTCAAGAGGCGAAATCCGTGCGCACGACACGATTGTAGGCCCGCCGCACGGGCAAATGCAAGCGAAGCGAAACGCCGGGTAGTGTCCTAATTTTTAGGACACTACCGAAACGCCGGTTGCGGGTGACGCCCCCCCACGTACGCTCGACGCGGCGTCAGGCGCCAAGCACGCTATGGTTTCGCCTGTGTGAGCGCCAGGGGGATCGGGGACGTCTCATGTCCGACCTCGCCCACCTGAAGCACCAAATGCTTGGCGGCGGCGTCGATCACGAATACCACATCTCCCTCTTTGGAACTCTGCAGACCGACAATAAGGTTCGGAGCGTCCTCGGGCTCGCGCGGCACGTCATCCACAATCAGGCGGAAATCATTTCCGAAAAAGTTCAGGCCGGGGTATCGCACACCCGTGACGCGGACCTTGAATGTCACGGTGACCTGATCGAACGACCGGGGGGCCACGCGGGCCTGCAAGATCTTGTAAGCTCCCGCCCCGGCGGTCGCTTCGGCTCCCGCCGGAAACGTGACGGCGTACCGCGCAGACGAGGCGGAGATCACGGGGGGAGCGGGGGTCGTGGTTGAGTCGGGGGCAGCGGGAACTGTTGAACCCGCCCGCGGCGTTCCCGAACCACCTCCGCCGCCCGGAAACATCCCGGCTTGATGCAAGCCAACGATAAGGCCCGTTACGGCCGTGATCAGGGTGGCTGCCGCCTTCAATATGCCCGGGAGGGTCTGCCACCATCTCCGCATGCTGGTTCCCCTCGTTCCACGGGGCTTTGTTCGCGTTTGCGGCCGGCCCGGCGCCGCCGTTGTTGCGATCGGGTCCTCACCGACGGCGACTACCCACCTTTAGTATAGACGATCCGGAGGCTCTGTTCTCGATAGTGACGGCCTTCACGCCGCCACTACCGAAACGCCCGGCCGGCCGGCTCTAGCCGGCCGTGGCCGCCTGCCGGCACCCCTGCGGTTTGACGACACGCACGGTCGACGCCGGGTACTCCGCCGTCTTGGCGGCGGGGCGGATCGGGCGCGGGACGAGATTCCCTCCGCAATTCGGACACCGGCCCGCGAGGGTGTGTTCCGCGCACTCGCGACAGAACGTGCATTCGAACGAGCAAATCATCGCGTCGGGAGCCGACGGCGGCAGGTCCTTCCCGCAGCATTCACAATTGGGTCGCAGCTCGAGCACGGCCGGCCCTCCGGGGTGAACCGGGATGTGCGCGCGTTCAGGAGAGGCGCGCGAGGACGGCGTCGGTCATCGCGGCCGTCCCGAGCGCCGGGCCGCTCCCGGCCATGTCGGCCGTCCGGCAGCCGTCTTCGAGCGCCTTGATCACGGCCGTCTCGATCGCCGACGCCGCGGCTTCGTGTTCGGCGCCGTACCGGAGCAACAGCGCACCGGTCAGGATCGCCGCGAGCGGATTGGCGATGCCGCGGTCGGCGATGTCGGGCGCGGTGCCGTGAACGGGCTCGAACAGCCCCGGCGGCGCGTCGCCGAGGCTCGCCGACGGCATGAGCCCGAGCGACCCCATCACGCCGGCGGCCTCGTCGCTCAGGATGTCGCCGAACATGTTGTCCGTGACGACGACGTCGAACTGCCGCGGGTCGCGCACCAATTGCATCGCGCAGTTGTCGACCAGCATGTGGTCCAGGGCGACGTCCGGAAACTCGCGGCCGACCTCCGTCGCGACGTCCCGCCAGAGCCGCGAGGTTTCCAGCACGTTGGCCTTGTCGACGGAAGTCACCTTGCGCCGGGGGCGTGTGCGGGCGATCCGGCACGCCGCCCGCACGACGCGGCGGATCTCCCCGGCGGAGTACGGCAGCGTGTCCTGCGCGGTGAGCTCCTCGCCCTCGCCGGCGCGCGACTGCGGGCCGAAATACAAGCCCCCGGTCAACTCCCGGATGATGAGGAGGTCCAGACCCTCGACGAGCTCGCGGCGGAGCGGCGACGCTCCCACGAGCGGGCCGCGCACCACGGCCGGTCTCAAGTTCGCGTACAGGCCGAACCGCCGCCGCAAGGTGAACAACGCCTGCTCCGGGCGCAGGTGGCGCGGTCCCCGGTCCCATTTGGGACCGCCGCAGGCGCCGAGCAGGATGGCGTCGGAGCGGGCGCACAGCGCGATCGTCTCGTCCGGAATCGGCGTGCCGCGCGCATCGATCGCCGCGCCGCCGGCGATGCCCTGCTCGAATGACAGCGTGATCTCGAACCGGCGGCCGGTTTCCCGCAGGACCCGAACGGCCTCGGCGATGACTTCGCGACCTATCCCGTCGCCGGGGACGACCGCGACCTGCATGGCCCGCGCGGTCACGAAGGCATGCTCTCGCCAGCCGTCCCCGCCGCCGACCCCACGCCGTGCGCGCCGGGCTCGCGCAGCAACACGAACTCGAGGCTGTCGACCAGCGCTTGCCACGAGGCCTCGACGACGTTCTCCGAGACGCCGACCGTGCCCCAGGTCCGGACCCCGTCGGTCGACTGGATGAGGACCCGGACGCGGGCGGCGGTGGCGGCATCCGCGTTCAGGACGCGCACCTTGTAGTCGGTCAGGCGCACGCGCTGGATCGCGGGATAGAACCGGCCCAGGGCCTTGCGCAGCGCCCGGTCGAGCGCGTGCACCGGGCCGTCACCCTCCGCCGCGGTGTGCTCTTCCTGGCCGTCCACCGCCACCCTGATGGTCGCCTCCGCCGCGCAGACGCCGCCGCGCTTTTCGACCGTAACGCGCAGGCCGAGCAGCGCAAACGACGGCCGGTGCTGCCCCATGATCCGGCGCATCAGCAGCTCGAACGACGCCTCCGCCGCCTCGAACTGGTACCCCTCGTGTTCGAGCCGCTTCAGCTCGGCCAGGATCTCGCGGATCTCGGGCCGGTCGCGCGACAGGTCGATGCCCATCTCCTTCGCTTTATACAGGACGTTGGCGCGGCCCGACAGGTCGCTCACGACGACGCGCCGCGCGTTCCCCACGGCCTCCGGGGCGATGTGCTCGTAGGTCGGCGGGTGGGCCATCACCGCGCTGACGTGCACGCCGCCTTTGTGCGCGAACGCGTTCATCCCCACAAACGGCTGGTACTCGTCGGCGGCCATGTTCGCCAGTTCGGCGACGTAGCGCGAGACCTCCCCGAGCCGCACAATCTGGTCCTCGGCCACGCAGCGGTACCCCATCTTGAGCTGCAGGTTGGGGATGATCGAGACGAGGTTCGCGTTGCCGCAGCGCTCCCCGATGCCGTTGATCGTGCCCTGCACGTGCACGCACCCCGCGTCCACGGCCACGAGGGTATTGGCGACGCCGAGCTCGCCGTCGTTGTGCGCGTGGATGCCGAGCGGTCCCTCGACCGCGCGGCGGGCCGCGGCGACGCCGGCCTGGATCTCGCGCGGCAGGCGGCCGCCGTTCGTGTCGCACAGGACCACCACGGACGCCCCCGCGCGCTCGGCGGCGCGGAGCGTAGCGAGCGCGTAGTCGGGGTTGGCCCTCCAGCCGTCGAAGAAATGCTCCGCGTCGTAGACGACCTCGATGCCGCGCGAGCGGAGGAACCGGACGGACTCCTCGATCATGGCGAGGTTCTCCTCGGGCGTCGTCCGGAGCGCCTCGCGTACGTGCAGGTCCCACGACTTCCCGAACAGCGCCGCGGCCGGCGTCCCCGCGGCGAGGAGCAGGTTGAGGTTCTCGTCATGCTCGGCGTAAGTCCCGGGGCGGCGCGTGCTGCCGAACGCCGTCAGACGCGCGTGCCGCCACGCCCGTCCGCGGGCGCGCTCGAAGAACTCCATGTCTTTCGGGTTGCTGCCCGGCCAGCCGCCCTCGATGTAGTCCACCCCAAAGGCGTCGAGGTGCTCGGCGATCCGGAGCTTGTCGTCCGCGGACAGCGTGATGCCGGCGCCCTGGGTGCCGTCCCGCAGCGTGGTATCGTAGAGCGCGATGCGCCCGGCGTTCGGCATCGCCGTCTACCCGTAGGTATTGCTCATCCAGTGCTGGCGCTCGTAAATGAGCTTGTTGATCGCGGCGAGATAGGCTTTGGCGCTGGCCTCCAGGACGTCGGTGCTCGTCCCCCGCCCGACGAACAGGCCGTCGCCGTCCCGCACCTTCACCGTGGCTTCGCCCATGGCGTCCGTCCCGCCGCTCACGGCCTTGATCGCGTAGTCGGCGAGCGTCGGCGAGAGGCCGACGATCTTGTTGACGGCGTTGTAGATCGCGTCGACCGGCCCGTCCCCGCTCGCCTCCTCGGTGAACAGCTCCCGGCCCCGCGCCAGCGTGACGGAGGCCATCGGCGGCAGCGTGCTGCTCGTCGACACGTGGAAGGCGCGCAGCCCGTAGGTCTGCGGGGCGCCCTGGACGTCGCTCTCGACGAGGGACAAGATGTCCTCGATCGAGACCTGCTTCTTCTTGTCGCAGAGCACCTTGAACTCGACGAAGGCGCGCTCCACCTCGGCGTCGCTTAGGCCGAGGCCGTTGTCCGCCAGCATCTTCTTGAACGCGTGCCGCCCGGAGTGCTTGCCGAGCACGAGCTTGTTGCTCGGAATGCCGATCGTCTGCGGGGTCATGATCTCGTACGTTTCACGGTTCATGAGCACGCCGTGCTGATGGATCCCCGCTTCGTGCGCGAAGGCATTGTCGCCGACGATCGCCTTGTTGGGCTGCACCGGCACGCCGGCGATCGCGCTGATGAGCCGGCTCGTGCGATAGATCTTGGTCGTGTCGACGCCGGTCTCGAACCCATAGTGGCCCCGCCGCGTGTGCAGCGCCATGACGATCTCCTCGAGCGCCGCGTTGCCGGCGCGCTCGCCGATCCCGTTGATGGTCCCTTCGATCTGGCGCACGCCGACGCGCAGCGCGGCCAGCGAATTGGCGACCGCGAGCCCAAGGTCGTCGTGACAATGCACGCTCCAGACGGCGCGGTGGGCCCCCTTGGTCCGCTCGATGCAGAACTGCAGCAGCGCCGCGTACTCTTCGGGCGTCGCGTATCCCGTGGTGTCCGGTACGTTGATCGTCGTGGCGCCGGCGTCGATTGCGCCCTCGAACACGCGGACCAGGAACTCGGGATCGGACCGGCTCGCATCCTCCGCGGAGAACTCGACGTCCTCCACCGACCGGCGGGCCAGCCGGACCGCCCCGACCGCCGCCTCGTACACCTCGTCGGGCGTCATCCGAAGCTTGTGCTCCATGTGGATCGGCGAGGTGGCAATGAACGTATGGATCCGCGGCCGCTCCGCTTCCCGGACGCCGTCGATGGCCGCCTCCACGTCCCCCCGGTTGGCGCGCGCCAACCCGGCGATGATGGGGCCGCGCACCTCCCGCGCGATCAGCTGCACGCCTTCGAGATCCCCCGGCGAGCTCGCCGGGAACCCGGCCTCGATCACGTCCACCCGGAGGGCGGCCAGCGCCCGCGCGACTTCCAGTTTCTCCTGCGTGTTCATCGTGAAGCCGGGCGACTGCTCCCCGTCCCGCAGCGTCGTGTCGAAGATCCGGATCATCTCGCTCATCGCCGTCTCCATCCTTTCCTGCCCCCGCGTATGCGGGCCTGCCCCGCGTATGCGGGGGGGGCCGCCGTCTATCGCTTCGCCCGGGCCTCGGTTTTGCGGGGCTCGGCTTTGGGCGCCCCGTCTCGCGCGGGGCGAACGGCGGCGTCACGCTTCAGCCACGGCATCATGGCGCGCAGCTGCCGCCCGATCTCCTCGATCCGGTGGTCCGCTTCCTGACGGTACCGCGCGTTGAACACCGGGCGGCCGGCCTGGTTTTCGAGGATCCACTCCTTCGCGAAGCTGCCGCTCTGGATCTCCGCCAGGATCCGCCGCATCTCCGCCCGCGTCTCGTCGGTGATGATCCGCCGGCCCCGCGTGAAATCGCCGAACTTCGCGGTGTTGCTCACCGAGTAGCGCATCAGACCCAGGCCGCCCTCGTAGATCAGGTCCACGATGAGCTTCATCTCGTGCAGGCACTCGAAGTACGCGATCTCGGGCGCGTAGCCCGCATCGACCAGCGTTTCGTAACCCGCTTTGATCAGCTCCGAGATGCCGCCGCACAGCACGGTCTGCTCGCCGAACAGATCGCTCTCGGTTTCCTCGCGGAACGTCGTCTCGATCACACCGGCGCGGAGGCTGCCGATGCCGTGCGCATAGGCCAGGGCGATCGCCCGCGCCTTGCCGGTGTGGTCCTGGTGCACCGCCAGCAGCGACGGCACGCCCTTGCCCTCGACGTACATCCGCCGCAGCAGGTGCCCGGGGCTCTTCGGTGCGATCATGAACACGTCCACGTCGGCCGGCGGGACGATCTGATGGAAGTGAATGCTGAACCCGTGCGACAACCCCACCGCCTTGCCGGCGGTGAGATGCGGGGCGATCTCCTCCCGGTAGACGCGCGATTGGATCTCGTCCGGAATGAGGATCTGCACGATGTCAGCCTGCGCGGCGGCCTGCGAGACTGTCGCGACCTCCAGGCCGTCCGCTTCTGCCTGCGGCCAGGACGGGCTGCCCTTGTAGAGCCCCACGACCACCGCCACGCCGCTGTCGTTGAGGTTCTGGGCCTGGGCGTGGCCCTGGCTGCCGTACCCGATCACCGCCACCCGCTTGCCGCGAAGCACGTTGAGGTTGGCGTCCTGCTCGTAATACACCTTGGCCGGCATCGATCGGCCCCTCTCTCCCTACGTCGGTTGGGTGCCGCGCACCAGCGTGACCTGGCCGGTGCGGACCATCTCGCGCACGCCGTACTTGGTGAGCAGCGACAGAATCGCGTCGATCTTGTCGGACCGCCCCGTCACCTCGAGCGTCATCGTCTTTTCGGTCAGGTCGACGACGCTCGCCCGGAAGACGTTGCTGATCTCCATGATCTCCATGCGGGTGGTCGGCGTCGCGTTGAGTTTGATCAGCGCCAGTTCCCGGTCGACGGTGTTGAAGCCGGTGACGTCGTTGACCTTGATGACCTCGATCAGCTTGTTCAGCTGCTTGATGATCTGCTCCAGGATTTCCGGCTCGCCCTCGACAACGATGATCATCCGCGACACCGTCGCCTGCTCGGTCACCCCCACGGCGAGGCTGTGAATGTTGTAGCCCCGGCGCCGGAACAGGCCCGCGACCTTCATCAGGACGCCCGGCGCGTTGTCCACGAGCACCGAGATGGTGTGCTTCATCGGCCGCGCGTGGCGCGGGACGGCTTCGAGCGCCTCAATCGCGGAGACGGTCATCTTCGACGATCATCTCGTGGATCGACTGGCCGGACGGTATCATCGGGTAGCAGTTCTCGTTGGGGTCGCAGAGCATGTCGACGACGCACGGCCGGTCCGTGACCTCGAGCGACCGCCGCACGGCCGGCGCCACCTCCTCCGGGCGCCGGACGGTGATGCCCTCGCAGCCGAACGCCTCCGCGACCTTGGCGAAGTCCGGGTTGCGCAGAAAGACGTGCGAATAGCGCTCGCGGTAGAAGAGCTGCTGCCACTGCCGGACCATGCCCAGCGAGCCGTTGTTGATGATGTAGATCTTGATCGGCAGGCCCCACTCCACCGCGGTCGCCAGGTCCTGCATCGTCATCTGGAAGCCGCCGTCGCCGACGATCGCGCACACGAGCGCATCCGGGCGGCCGATCTGGGCGCCGAGCGCCGCCGGGAACCCGAACCCCATCGTCCCGAGACCGCCGGAGCTGACCCACGTCCGCGGCGCCGTCGTGAGGTAGAATTGCGCAGCCCACATCTGGTGCTGGCCGACGTCGGTCGCGACGATCGCCTTCCCCTCGGTGATCTTATAGATCTCCTCGATCGCGAACTGCGGCTTGACCACGTCGCCCTCTTGCCGGTACCGCAGCGGATAACGCGCCTTCCATTCGGCAAGCTGCGCGAGCCACGCGTCGCCGGCAGGCGGCTTCACTTGCCCGGCGAGCACGCGCAGCGATTCCCGCGCGTCGCCGACGATCGGCACGTGGGCCGGCTTGATCTTGCCGATCTCGGCCGGATCGACGTCGATGTGGATGAACTTGGCGTGCGGCGCGAAGTCCGCCACGCGGCCGGTCACGCGGTCGTCGAACCGGACGCCGACGGCGAGGATGACGTCCGCGGCGTTGATCGCATGGTTGGCGTACGCCGTGCCGTGCATGCCGAGCATGCCGAGCGACAGCGGGTCGGTTTCCGGGAACGCGCCCTTGCCCATGAGCGTGGTCGTGACCGGGATCCGCGTCTTGCGGGCGAGGGCCGCCAGCTCGGCGGCGCCGTTGGCCGTGATCACGCCCCCGCCGGCGTAAATGACCGGGCGCGAGGCCCCTGAGAGGAGTGCTGCGGCCGCGGCGATCTGATTCGGGCTCGGCACGGACGGCGGGACCTTCCCGCTGCGCAGGGTCACCTGTTCCGGGAATTCG
Source organism: bacterium (assembly GCA_035945995.1). Classification (NCBI taxonomy): domain Bacteria; species bacterium. The sequence goes on along the minus strand of DASYZR010000108.1, from coordinate 23,573 downwards.
AACTCGAAATCGGCCGCGGCGATATCGCGCGGGATATCGACCAGCACGGGGCCCGGCCGGCCGCTGCCCGCGATGAGGAACGCCTGGAGCACGAGGCGCGGCAGGTCCGCGGAGCGCTGCACCACGCCGTTGTGCTTGGTGACCGGCATCGTAATGCCGGTCACGTCCGCCTCCTGAAACGCGTCGCGGCCGATCGCGAGCGTGCTGACCTGTCCGGTGATCGCCACGATGCCGGCCGAGTCCATCATCGCGTCGGTGATGCCGGTGACGAGGTTGGTCGCACCCGGCCCGGAGGTCGCCATGCACACGCCGACCTTGCCCGTGACGCGGTGGTATCCGGTCGCCGCGTGCGCCGCGACCTGCTCGTGCCGCACGAGGACGTGACGGATCTCGCGGGCGTCGTAGAGCGCGTCGTACAGGGGCAGCGCCGCGCCGCCCGGGTGGCCGAAGATCACCTCGACGCCGGCCCGGTGCAGGCACTCGATCAGGGCCTGCGACCCCAGCATGCGCTTCACCGTAGCCGGCGGACCCGGCTTCACCGTGGACGTCGCCTGACGTGTCATGCCCCTCGCTCCTCTCCCGCTCGATCCGGCAAAAAATACGAAACCGCGGAAAGCCATCTAAGGACGGGGCTTCCCGCGGTACCACCTTAGTTCCGTCCGGCGTTGCGGCGCGGACGGCCCTCTTCCCGGTTACGGCGGGGTCCGGCGGATGCTACTCGGCGCGCGCCCGGCCCCGTCTACGCGGGGCGAGCGGCGTGCCTTTGGTTCCGCGGCTCGGAAGTGAGCGGTCGCGGCTCCGGATGCTGGTTTTCACCTGACCCAGCTCTCTCGGATCCGGGAACCCGCGGCCCGTCCTCCTCATCGCCTGTATATGGGGACTTGTCAAGTGACTGTACCAGAGCCGGGTAGACGTTGTCAAGGAGACCGGCGAGACTACACCGAACGTCGTCGTCTCACAGGCGAAGCGCCGGTTGTCGCGTCCACGCAGTGTACGGAGATCCACCAATGGCCGACACAAGGGACGCCATACCCAACAACTTGCCGACTCCGCTCACGAGTTTCGTCGGACGCGAGCGTGAGATTGCGGAACTGCGCCGCTTGTTGTCTGGTACGCGCCTGCTCACGCTTACCGGAGCCGGAGGCTGCGGCAAGTCGCGGCTGGGGATTGAAGTGGCGGCCCGCGTCCTCACTACGTTCCGCGACGGCGTCTGGGTAGTGGAACTCGCGTCGCTCTCCGACTCCAGCCTTCTCCCTCACCCCGTCGCCGCGGTACTCGGTGTGCCCGAGCAACCGGGGCGCGCCGTCGGTGACACGCTCGTCGACGCCCTCCGCGCCACATCGCTGCTACTCGTGCTGGACAACTGCGAGCACCTGCTGACCGGCTGCGCCGAACTGGCAAATACCCTCCTACGCGCGTGTCCCCAGGTCAGAATCCTCTCGACGAGCCGGGAGCCCTTGGGGGTCCCGGGCGAAACGATCTGGCGCGTGCCTCCGCTCTCCATGCCCGATGCGTCCACGGTCCTCCCCGCGGACCGGCTGACAACGTATGAGGCCATAAGGCTCTTTGTTGATCGGGCCGCCTCCGCGCAGCCGGGCTTTCGAATCACAGTCACGAACGCGCCGGCGCTCGCGCGGGCATGCCGGCGTCTGGACGGGATGCCGCTGGCGATCGAGCTGGCCGCCGCCCGGGTGAACGCACTCACGGTTGAGCAGATTGCCTCGCGCCTCGGCGATCGATTCCGGCTCCTCACGGGCGGGGGCCGGACAACGGTTCCCCGCCAGCGGACGCTGCGGGCGGCGATGGACTGGAGCTACGACCTGCTGTCGGAAACGGAACGCGCCCTCCTGCCGCGGCTGTCCGTCTTTGCCGGCGGGTGGACGCTCGAAGCAGCCGAAGCGGTGTGCGCGGAAGGCGAGATCGCCGCCTCAGAGATTCTGGAACTCCTTGCGCAGCTTGTCGATAAGTCGCTGGTGATCGCGGAGACCCGCGACGCCGCGGCCCGGTACCGGCTTCTGGAGACGGTGCGGCCCGGTACCGGCTTCTGGAGACGGTGCGGCAGTATGCTCGGGAGCGGTTGGACGAGACTGGAACGACGGATTCGACTCGCCGGCGGCACCGAGACTGGTGTTTGGACGTGGCGCAGCACGCCGATCCGGCCCTCAGGGGACCGGAGCAAGCCATGTGGTTGCAACGGCTGGAGGCGGAACACGACAACCTGCGGGCCGCGCTGGAATGGTGCACGATCGACGAGGGTGGCGCCGAGGCGGGGGCGCTGCTGGCCTGGGCGTTGACGCGGTTCTGGCTGTTGCGAGGATACGTCAGCGAGGGCCGGGACTGGCTCGAGAAAATGACGTCTCGGGCCGGCGCGGTCCCGGCCTCGGTCCGTGCCCGTGTGCTATGCGGAGCCGGGGCGTTAGCGGAAAAACTAGGAGACTATGAACACGCCCAAGCCAGACTTGAACAGAGCCTCGAAATGTTCCGGCAACTGGACGATACCTACGGTACCGCGTTCACGCTACACCATCTGGCCCATATCGCGCGTGTGCACGACGATTTCGCGGTAGCCGCACGCATGTTTCAGGACAGCCTGACGCTCTTCCGGGAGACCGGAGACAAGTGGGGATGCGCCTTCACCCTGGACTGTTGGGCCGGCGTGGCAATCAGACAAGGGGACTACGACCGGGCCGCGTCGCTCTACGAGGAAAGCGTCGCGCTCTTCCGCAAGATCGGCGATACTTTAGAAGTTCCGGGGCCCCTCTCGGGGCTCGGACTGGCAACAGCGGCGCGTGGCGACGCCGTGCGGGCGATCGCGCTGCTTGAGGAGAGTCTGACACTGGCCCGTGCGTTGCGCGGGTCCGGCGCCATCGCCTCGTCGCTGCTCAGATTGGGACGGGTGGTATTCCGGCCGCGCGGCTCTTCGGCGCGGCGGAAGCATTGCGGGAGGCCATTCACACCGCCTTGCCCCCCGCCCAGCGTCCTGAGCATGACGGCCATGTCGCCCTGCTGCGGGCGAACCTGGACGAGACAGTCCTCGCGGCTACATGGGCCCAGGGGCGGGCGATGGAGCCGGACCAAGCCATCGATTACGCGTTGGCGCCGGACACCCCCGCGTCTCCCGGGCCCGGCGGGCGTCAGGGTGTCTTGACCGCGCGCGAACGAGAGGTCGCACGGCTCGTCGCGCAGGGGCTGACGAACCGCGAAATCGCCGCCCGCCTCGTCGTCGCGGAGCGGACGGCCGAGGGACACGTGCAGAGCATCCTCAATAAGTTGGGGTTCACCGCACGGACTCAGATTGCGGCCTGGGCAGTCGCGCACGGGGTACACGTTGTCTCGCCGAGTAACGATCTCCCGGCGGCGGAACGCGGCTGAGCGTATGGCCACGCCGCCTGCGGGGACCGTCACGCTCGTCGTCACGGACCTCGAGGCGTCCACGGCGCTGCTGCAGCGTCTTGGCGACCGGCGGTACGCGGATATCCTGGCGGAGCATCGGCGCCTGCTGCGCGACGCGTTCGCCGCGGGGAATGGCCGCGAGGTCGACACGCAGGGGGACGCCTTCCTGGTAGCGTTCGCTTCTGCCAGAGATGCCGTCGCCACCGCGATCGCCGCGCAGCGGACGCTCATGGCGCACGCCTGGCCTGAGGGCGCCACGCTCCGCGTCCGGATGGGCCTGCACACCGGCGAGCCGGTTCAGGGACCCGAGGGATACGCCGGCCTGGACGTGCACCGTGCGGCCCGCATCTGTGCCGCCGGGCACGGAGGCCAGATTCTCGTCTCCGATTCCACCCACGCCCTCGTGGCCAAGGATCCGCCCGAGGGAGTGAGCTTCCGCGACCTCGGCGAGCACCGGCTCAAGGATCTCACGCAACCCCTGCGGCTCTTCCAGGTGGTGGCCGCCGGGTTGGCCCTCTCGTTCCCGCCGTTGAAATCGCTCGACGACGTTCCGAGCAACCTGCCGGTCGCGCTGACGAGCTTCATCGGGCGTGAGCGCGAGACCGCCGAAGTGACGCGACTGCTGTTGGACCGGCGTCTGCTCACGCTGACCGGCGCAGGAGGCTGTGGCAAGTCCAGGCTGGCCCTCGAGGTTGCCCGCGGGTTCCTCGGGGAACTCCACGACGGCGTCTGGGTCGTCGAACTTGCCGCCCTCTCCGACCCCACCCTCGTCCCCCACGCCGCGGCCGCGGTGCTCCGCGTGCCCGAACAATCCGGCCGAACTCTCGTCGACACGCTCATGGACGCGCTGCGGCAGAAGTCACTGCTCGTCGTCCTTGATAACTGCGAGCACCTCTTGACGGCCTGTACCGGCTTGGCCGATGCTCTGCTGCGCAGGTGTCCCGGGGTGCGCATCCTGGCAACGAGCCGGGAGGCGCTGGGCGTGGCCGGGGAAACGATCTGGCGCGTACCGTCGCTGTCAGCGCCGGACCCCGTGCACCTGCCACCCCACGACCGCATGATGCAGTTTGAAGCGGTGCGTCTCTTTGCCGAGCGCGCCGCGGCGGTCCGGTCCGGCTTCCAGGTCACCCGCGACAACGCCCGCGTGATCGCGGAGGCGTGCCGTCGGCTGGATGGGATTCCCCTGGCGCTCGAGCTCGCGGCGGCGCGCGCGCGGGCGCTCTCGGTAGAGCAGATCGCCGCGCGCCTGGACGATCGGTTCCGGTTGCTGACGGGGGGCAGCCCGACGGTGCTTCCGCGCCAGCGGACGCTGCGGGCGGCGATGGATTGGAGCTACGACCTCCTCACCGAGCGCGAGCGGGTCCTGCTCGCCCGGTTGTCGGTATTTGCCGGCGGGTGGACGCTGGAAGCGGCGGAAGCGGTGTGCGCCGGAGACGGACTGGAGGCGCCGGAGATCCTGGACCTCCTGACGTCCCTCGTCGACAAGTCGCTGGTGCTCGCCGAGATACAGGGCGGGGAAGCGCGGTACGGGTTATTGGAGACGGTGCGGCAGTACGGCCGGGAACGGCTGCACGAAGCCGGAACGGCGGAATCGGTTCGCGGCCGGCACCGAGATTGGTACTTGGCCCTCGCGGAACGCGCCGGCGACGGGCTCGACGGGCCGGAGCAGAAGGCGTGGTTGGACCGGTTGGAGACGGAACACGACAACCTGCGGACCGCCTTGGAGCACTCCCGAGGGCTGGACGATGGAGGAGAGCGCGGGCTGCGGCTGGCCGTGACGCTGCGGCGATTCTGGGAGATTCGTGCGTATTTCGCCGAAGGACGAGCGTGGTTGGAGGGCATGATCGCGGCCGGAGGACAGGCGCCCCCCGCGCTGCGATCGCGGGCCCTCACCAGTGCCGGCATCCTGGCCTATCGTCAGGGAGACTACCAACAAGTCTTTGTGCTCTGCTCAGAAGGGCTGTCGATCGCCGAGGCGCACAGCGACGCGTCTGCGAGCGCACTGGCTCTCCACTTTCTTGCGCATGTCAGGCAGGCTGAAGGCGCCTTTGCTCGAGCGACGGAGATGATGGAGCGCAGCGTGGCGCTGTACCAGGAGGCTGGGAACCGGCGCGGGATCGCGAACTCCGTCGATTGCCTTGGAGAGCTGGCCCGGATGCAGCGGGACTATGGGCGAGCGGCTGCCTTGACCCAACAGGCGCTGGCGCTGTACGGCGAGATCGGCGATGATCGGGGCAAGGCACACGTCCTCCATAACCTGGCGTACATCCGGCTCCGCCAAAACCAAACCGACGAGGCGCGCGACCTGTTCCGGCAAAGCCTGATCCTGACATCTGATCTCAGAGCCTCGACCAACGTGATGATGGCCGTGGCCGGCCTGGCCGCCGCTTGGGTGGGAGATGTGCCGCCGGAGAGAATCGCACGGTTGCTCGGAGCGGTCGGCGCGCTCCTCACGGCCAAGGGAGCACACCTCGAGCCGGCCGAGCAGATGGACTTCGAACACACGGTGGCATCCATGCGCGCACGGCTTGGAGACCAAAAATTCTCCTCAGCCTGGGACAGCGGCCGCGCCATGACGTCCGACGAAGCCGTCGAGGAAGCCATGGCGCTTGCAGCCACGTCCGCCACCATCCGCCGGTCGGCCTCGCCGACGACCCCCCTCACGGCGCGAGAGTGTGAGGTGGCGGCGCTCGTCGCTCAGGGCCTGTCCAATCGTGAGATCGCGTCTCGTCTGGTGATCGCCGAGCGCACGGCCGAGGGCCACGTGCAGAGCATCCTCAATAAACTTGGCTTCAACTCTCGCGCCCAGATCGCCGCCTGGGCCGTTGAACGAGGACTCCGCATCCCGTCGGCCTGATCAGGTAACCCCCCCGGGTCTTTCCCGCCTAGTACGTGCCCGCCAAAGACAGGTACCGGCGCGGCCAAAGACACGTACTTCCCCCGGTGACCTGCCCCCTGGTTGTCGCTTACGCTGAGCGCACGCATTAACGATCTATGCGCCTACGTGAGGGAGGAGAGATTCATGCCGGAGGGTTACGCGCACCCCGAAGTCCTGGTCGATACCGTCTGGCTGGGCGATCACCTGCAAGACCCCGGGGTCAGGGTGGCAGAGGTCTCCGAGGATGTGACCCTGTACGATCGGGGCCACATTCCCGGGGCCGTACACTTCAACTGGCAGACGCAATTGCAGGATCGGATCCGCCGCGACTGGATCACGAAGGAGCAGTTCGAGCACCTGCTCGGCGCGTACGGCGTCGGCAACGACACGACCCTGGTGCTGTACGGCGACAAGAACAACTGGTTTGCCACCTACACGTTCTGGCTCTGCAAGATGTACGGCGTCGAGCATATCCGCATTCTGAACGGCGGTCGCGCGAAATGGGGGGCCGAAGGCCGGCCGATGGCCGACGACGTGCCGGCTCATCCGCGGACCACGTTCCGAGCGAAGAACCCCGACTTGGGCATCCGGGCATTTCGGGACCAGGTGTTGGAGCGGATCGGATCGCCCGCCGTCGCGCTCGTGGACGTGCGCTCGCCGCAGGAGTACAGCGGCGAACTGATCGCGATGCCGGCCTACCCTCAGGAAGGGGCGCAGCGCGGCGGCCATATCCCGGGCGCGCAGAACATCCCGTGGGGGCAGAACGTCCGCGAGGACGGGACCTTCAAAGCACCCGAGGACCTCCGGAAGCTCTACGAAGGCCGGGGCGTCCACCCGGACACCGAGGTCATCGCCTACTGCCGGATCGGTGAGCGTTCGTCCCACACGTGGTTCACCCTCAAGTACCTGCTCGGATACCCGCGCGTCCGCAACTACGACGGCTCCTGGACGGAATGGGGCAGCCTGGTCGGTGTGCCGGTCGAAAAAACTGCGTAGCAGATTAGTCGAGGAGGGGAGAACGATGAGATCGATCGGTTGGCGAATCACGCAGATCGTGCTCGTCCTCACCATCACCGGTGCCGTGGCGACGCTTACCGCGGGGGCCGGTCGTCTCGCGCCCGCGGCCGGAGGTGACAGCCCCCGGCCCACCGAGGGCTGGACGCTCCACATTACGGCGAAGATGCACTTCCCGGGGAAGCCCGAGATGCTGGCCCATCACTTCTGCAAGACCGTCGCGGGCGGGCTCATCGAGTGCCAGCTCTACGACAGCGCCGCCCCGGATGCCCGTCTCGTCGGCGTGGAAACGATCGTGAGCGCCGCGACCTACGCGAAATTCTCGCCGGCGGAAAAGGCGCTGTGGCACTACCATCGGGTCGAGATTCCGCTGGTCTCGGCGGCGGTACTCGACATGTCCCCGGACGAGGCCGCGAAAGTCGTCAACTCGATCGTGGATACCTATGGAAAGATCTATCTGGTGTGGGACCCGTCGGTCCAGAGCCTGCCGACCGGCCGGCCGAGCATCACCGTGTTGCCAACGAAGCCGAAGTAGCGCTTGTAGGCGACTGGGGACGGGGCGGGCACGACCGACCCGCCTCGTCTTCTCTGATTCGGGTCCGGCGCGGCTCTTCCGGCAGTGACGGGCGGTGCGCAGCCGTCCTATAATGAGACCGTTCGATAATAGTAACGAGGGAGCATGACGGGGCGTTGCGTAGCCGTGCGGTGGAAGGCGCCGCGGCGGGTGGAACGTCCTAGGGGCGCTAGACGGAGGGGGCCGCGTGTACTTCAAACAGTTTCTCGACGAACGATGCGGATGCGCGTCGTACTTGATCGCCTCACGACAGTCCCATGAAGCGGCGGCGGTGGACCCCGCGATCACGATCGGGCAGTACGATGAGGTCCTCCGCGAGCGCGGGTTCCGCCTGAAGTACGTTATCGACACGCACGTCCACGCGGATCACGTATCGGGGGCACGGCGCCTGGCCGAGAAACACGGCGCGGAGTTGTGCCTGCACGCGTCGGCTGGGGTCACGTACCCGTTTCGAGGCCTCGGGGACGGCGAAGAGCTCCCCCTCGGACAACTGCGCCTGCGGATTCTGCACGCGCCGGGACACCGGCCGGAACTGATCTCGGTCCTGGTCGTCAACCCGCCGCGCAGCCCGGAGCCGTCCATGGTACTGACCGGCGACTCGCTGCTCGTCGGCGACGTGGGACGTCCGGACTTCGGCGGCGGCGATGCCACCGTGCAGTACGAAAGCGTCACGCGCCTGCTGCGCCTGCCCGACTGGGTGGCGGTGTTCCCGGGACATTTCGAAGGCCCCTGCGGCAAGGGGATGTGCGGCCGGCCGAGCACGACGATCGGGTTCGAGCGGCTGTTCAACCCGCTGCTGCGCCTCGATCGCCCCGCGTTCATCTCCACGCTGACCGGGAGCGTTCCGGCGCGGCCGCTCAACATGGTCGCGATCGAGGCGACGAACCGCGGCCGCGAGGACGCCGCCTGGGCCATGCTCACCAGCCTGCCGCCGGTCGAAGAAGTGGACGTCGAGGCGCTCGACGCCTTGGAGTCGGGCGCGCTCCTCTTGGATGTGCGCGAGCCTGAGGAGTACGCGTACGGCCACGTCCCGGCCGCCGTCAGCCTGCCGCAGGCCGAACTGGCGACACGGCTCACCGAAGTCCCGGGGGACAGGCCGGTGTTCGTGATTTGCGAGAGTGGGATGCGCTCGCTGCGGGCCGCGCAGTTTCTCCGCCAGATGGGCTATGACCGGGTTGCAAACGTACGCGGGGGAACCGGTGCCTGGCGGAAGTCCGGCCGTCGGGTTCTCACCGAGGAAGGGCGCGAAAAGCCGCGTGTCGTCGATTCGGAATGGACGCACGCGGGCGGGACCACGACCCCGGCCGCTCCCTGAGCTCGAGAACGTCGCGGCTCAACGGCCGAGAGAATCCACCAGACCGGCAGCACGGCGCGTGCGGCGCGGGAAGGAGCAAACCGGAAATGGAGCCAGCCGTTCTACGCGCAGACGAGATTCGATGGTTCGAGCCACCCGGCCACCACCACAGCGCGTGGTCGAAGCTGCTGGTCCATCCCACGAACACCGCCACGAAACGGTTTGATTTTCGACTCTCCTCGCACCAACCGGGCGGGTATGCGGCGCCACACGCGCATGCCGAAGCGGAAAACATCATTTTCATCTTGGGGGGACGCGGGCTTGTCGACTCGACGGAGCGCCGCACCCAATCGAGGCGGGCACGGTGATCTTCGTGCCGCCCGGCGTCAAGCACGGGATCTACAACACGGGCACGCAGCCGCTCGTGTTTGTGTTCGCGGCATCCCCGCCGGACGATATGCCGCTCTGAGGGCTCGAGCCTCCACGCGCCGCCCGCGATCGAGACCATGAGAAGGGAGTGTGGTCCGTGATCTACGAGCTCCGCGTTTACCGCTGCGTGCCCGGCCGGAAGGCCGACGTACTGGCCAGGTTCCGCGATCACACCATGGCGTTCTTCCGCAAGCACGGAATCCACGTCGTGGGGTTCTGGGAAACGCTCGTTGGCGATCAGGACGAGCTCGTCTACATCACGCGGTACGCGTCGTGGGAAGACCGTGAGAAGAAGTGGGGCGCCTTTCAGGCCGATTCGGAGTGGAAGCGCGCCCGCGACAAATCGCACGAGCACGGATGGCTGGTGGAACACATCCGGACCGCGTTGTTGAGCGCAACCGACTTCTCGCCCGACGTGTAGCCTCCGGCGGCACGCCGTGCGAAGGAGAACGGCAGCGGGGGCGAAATAGGAACGCGGGGGAAGTACGAACGGCCGTTTCCCACGGTACGAATTCTTCCTTTATCGCCGCTGTAGCCGAACATCCGCCGCGGCAGATGCCGGACGCGCCGCCGCGCGCGAGACCGGCGGGCCTCGCACCGGGGGTGAGCACATGGCAACCGTGCGGTTCAGCACGGGCGCACAGGTCATCGTCGACCGGCTGCTGTGCGAGGGCGTCACGTTTGCCTTCGGGGGGGGACGCGTATTGGCGCGTCACACACCGCCCGGCCGTGACATTCAGCTCCTGCGGGCCCGGCTCGGCGAATTTGCCGGTCGCCATCGCCTCGGCCATGATGGACTCGTCGGCGCTGCTGGCCATCACCGCCAACGTGCCGAGCGTGCAGTTCAATCGCGGGGCGTTCCAGGAGACCTACCGGCACTACCAGGCGGAGTTTCCTTCGGTGCTGCGGCCGTACGTGAAGCGGAGCTTCCAGCCGACCCGGCCCGACCAGATGCCCCTCGTCATGCGGCAGGCGTTTCAGGAAATGTTGGGCGGGCGTCCCGGCCCCGTGCAGGTCGACGTCCCGCTCGACCTGTTCGTCGAGACGGTCGACGGCGACGGCGACCGGCCAAAGCCGGTGGGTGAAATGGTCCGCGTCCGGATGGCCGCGGAACGGGGGCGGCTCGAGGCGGCGCTCGCCCTGCTGCTCGGCGCCAAACGCCCCGTCGTCCTGGCGGGAGGCGGCACGGTGCTCCCGGAGGCCGAACACGAGGTCCGCGCCCTGGCGGAGCGCCTCGGGGTGCCGGTCGTGAGCACGCCGCTGGCCGCCGGCGTGCTCGCCGCCGGCCATCCACTATATTTCGGCAACGTGGGGCGGCGTGTTGGCCGCGTCGTTTCTCGAACTGGCCGCGAAGCGACAGGTCATGAACGCGCAGGTGGCCGGCGCCCGGCCGATGGACAAGGCGATGGCCGACGACTTGGCGACCGACACCAACTTCGGACGGATTGGCGAAGCCATATGGTCCTACTACGAGCGCAGGCTCGGCCCGGGCGTGATTTCGTAGCCGCGCCGCGACCGCTCTTCGACCGCCAGGGTATCCAAGCGGTCTACCGGCCGAGGCTGCCGGTCATGTACGCGCGCCCGACCAGCCCGCCGAGAAAGAGGACGAGGAGAAGCATCCACCGGGACTCGCGGTACGCCCGCTCGTCCGTCACAATCGCGGCGCGGAGGGCACCGCCCGGCCGCAGCAGATAGAGCGCGAGCAGCGTGAGCACGATCAGTCCATCGTAGAGGAAATGCAGCGGTGTTCGGGGACGCGCGCCGCCGGCGAAGAGGGCGATCCCCGCAACCGCCACGATCGCCAGGGGGACTTGCGCGAGCCAGAGAATCCACCAGAACAGGTGCGGCATCCGGTGACGCCCGGTGAGTTCGCCGAAGATCGCGAGGGCCAGACACAGCGCGTCGCCGGCAAGCGTGAGCCCCAAGAACAGCGAAGACCCGTGCCACCCGACCAAGGTCACGAGCCGGTGATTCGCGCGGCCGCCACCGGCTCCTTCCCGGAGGACGAAGCAGTGCACGACGACATGCGCGCAGCAAAACAGGCGGTCCAGTCGCAGTTCGGACGGCAGGCGTCATGGTACACGGTGAGCCCGCGGCACGAACGGTCACGCGGACTCGGAATCCTCACGCGTCTCGCGGCAGCCGCCGCCACCGACCGCGCACTCGACGTCGCGACCGGCACCGGCTTCACGGCGTTCGCCCTGGCCGCCCGGTGCCGGGCCGTGGTGGCGCTTGACTTTACCGCCGGCATGGTGCGCGAAGCCGTCGGGCTGAAGGAAGAACGCGGCGTGGCGAACGTCACGTTTTGTCTCGGCGATGCTGAGGCGTTGCCCTTTCGCAACGACGCGTTCGATCTTGTCGTCTGCCGCTACGCATCGCACCATTTTCCGAATCTGCGACAGGCGTTCGCGGAGATGGCGCGGGTGACGCGCCGCGGCGGCCGCGTCGTGATCGACGACACATGCGCGCCTGAAGATTCGTCCCTGGCGGACTTGATGAATCGGTGGGAACTGCGGCGCGACGCGTCGCATGTCCTCAACATCCCGCTAAACCGCCTGCGGACGCTGTTCGAATCGGCCGGGCTGACCGTCAAGGCAGCGGAGAAGACTGTGATCCCGCAGTGGTTCGGCGAATGGTCCGGCCGAGGCGGCATGGCCCCGGCGGACGCGGCGGCGCTACGGGCCGAATTTGCGAACGCCGGTCCAGAGGCGCAGGCCGAATTCCGGATCAGAACCGAGAACGACGACCTCGCGTTCGCGTGGGGCGAAGCCGTCGTCCTCGGGGTGAAGCGCTGACGGGCCGGGCGGTTACCGCTTCGCCGTCATCACCATAATCGTGCTCGCGGTCAGCGATCCGTCCTGATTGGGCGTGCCCGTCACAGCGACGTGCGCGCCCGCGGCCAAGCTCGTCAGAGCCAGCGCGGTCGTCCGCATCAGTTTCGCCGTCTGCGGAATCGTGACCGTGGTGGCGGTTCCGTCCGCCGACGCCACGGCAAGCGACATGCCGCTCACGCGCACCACCGATCCGGACATGAAGACACGTCCGGTGGCGTTGGTGCGCACACCGCCGCCGCGCGGCGCGCCGGCCCTAAGCCCGGCCGGCGTGTCCTGCACCATCAGCGCCGTGTACGATCCGTCCTGCGCTTTGGTCGCCACGATCCGGACGGCGTCACCGGCTTTGATGTCGGTGAGGCCCGCGGCGGTCTGACCGAGGACCTTCGTCGCCGCACCCGTCCTCACCGTGACGGCCCGGCCGTCACGCCCCGTCACGACAAACGAGCCGGCCGACACGGATTGAATCGTCCCGAAGACCCGGCCGCCCTGGCGCGGCTGCGTCCCCTGCGCCGGCGGCTGCGTCTGCGCCGACGCGTGCAACCGGACCGCCTCGAACGTCACCCCCGCGACCAGCATAGCGATGAGTGCGAGCATCCATGGATAGTTCCGAATCCTGTGCAAACCGTTCTCCTCCCTGTTCACAGTCTCTTCACCGCGCGTAATCACATCAGAAGCGCCCGCGTCCCCCAAAACGTTCCGCGAACCGTGCCCGAGGAACAGATCGACGTGCGCGGCCAAGCGGCGCGAGTCGCCGGATTGTGAAGATGCGGAGACGATTCCGGCGGGGGGCCTACGTCCGTTCGAGGAGTTGCGCGGCGCCGAATCCGGCGATCACGCCGCCGGACAGCCGGCCGACCCAGCCGAGGAGCGTGGCACCGGCAGCGCGCCTGACCGCACCCACGCCGGCACTCAGCACCAGCCACCACGCGGCAGACCCGGAAAACACGCCGGCGACCGTAACGGCGGCCGACCCAGAATCGAGGCCGCCGGCCGGCGCGATCACCGCGAAGACCGCCGCGAAACTGATGATCGTCATCGGGTTCGTGATGGTCAGGAGCAATGTCGACGCGTAGGCCGGCAGCAGTCCCGCGACTCGCGGAGCGCCGTCGCCCGGAATCACGACGGCGTCCCGCTTCGCGAGCATGGTCCGCAACCCGATCAGCAGCAGTACGCCCCCACCGATGAGATGCAACGGCCGGGCGTTCTGCACGAAGAATCGCTGCACGAACGTGAGCCCGAACGCCGCGACGGCGCCATAGAACGCGTCCGCCGTGGCGGCACCCAGGCCGGACGCGAATCCGACGCCGCGGCCAAAAACAAGCGTCCGGCGGATACACAGCACGCCGATCGGCCCCACCGGCGCGGCGATCGAGAGCCCGATCACAAAGGCCTTCAGGAACAAGACCATGGTGGCGCCATTATCGGGCTTCGCGAGCGCCACCGCAAATCCACGCCCGCGTCCCGCCTGATCAAAAGAATGTCCCGGGGGCATTCGCTGCGCCCCCGGGACGCATCACTCGTCTATGGGAGTCTCACCTGAACGCGTCAATGCGTTGTTGACCCGTTATTCGAACACGGCTGGCCCGACGGCCAGCCGCACTGCTGCTGGGAGTTCGGTCTCCGCTGATCGCCATTCCCGTTGCCGCGGCCCGGCGGCGGCGACTGAGAGGTGGGTTGTTGTTGCCGCGGCGACTGCGACTGGTACGTCGACGGATACTGCCGCGGGTCCGGTTGCTGCCGCGGCGGCTGGTACATCGGCTGCGGCTGCCGCGGGGGCTGGGATTGGTACGCCGGCGGAAGCTGCCTGGGGTCCGGCTGCTGCCGCGGCGGCTGGTACATCGGTTGCGGCTGCCGCGGTGGCTGGGATTGGTACGCCGGCGGGAGTTGCCGCGGGTCCGGCTGCTGTCGCGGCGGCTGGTACATCGGTTGCGGCTGCCGCGGCGGGCCGCCGCCCGTCACGGGCGGCCGATTCACCTGAACCGCGGCGCGGACGGCCGGGGGATCCCAGTGGGAATCACCCACGCGCACCGGGGCGTGGTACACAACGTTGCTGATGTTGATGTTGTTGACGGTGATGTTATTGACGGTCGTATTGTTGACGATCGTCGGCCCCCCCGTGTACGGGCCGTACGTCGGCCGGTAGTAGTACGCGCGATATGGTCCAAAGTAGGGATAGCGGTAGAAATTCCCGCCGCTGTCGCGGCACAGAAGGTATTCGCGATCGTCGGCATAGACTGTCCCGAGCACGAATCCCGCGATCGGTTGGGCGACCGCAACGATCACGATCGAGGCCGGTGCCGGATAATATCCGAAGTAGGGTTGATACTCACGATGATAGTAGTGGCGATGGTACCACCCGTAGTAGGGGTACCGATAGTAGTCCCCGTCCCGCCCGTGCACCAGCAAGTACAGCAATCCGGCGACGATGATCGTCCCCAGGACGACGCCCCAGATCGGCACGGGTGAGATCGACTGGGCGGGTGCCGACGCATAGGCGATCGGTCCCATCACTTCGATCTCGTTGACCAGAAACTGGCTATCGCTGGCTACCAACCACACGGTCGCGGTCGCACCCGCATACTGATAGTCTTGCAGGTTGCACAGAGGAATGGTCGTCGAGTTCACGACGGCCGTCGAACCCTGGGCCAGGGGAAGCGTATTCGTGCCGTTGGCGGTGTCCAAGACCACCGTCCCCGCCTGACAGTCCACCGATTGGAGCGTTCCCTGAAGGGCCACGCCGGTCTGGGCCTCGCCGATTCCAGCCAATCCGAGAATCGGCAGGAGAACGCTCAGGGCAATTGCGAGCCACGTTCGCACATTCCCCTCCTCTCTCTTGTCCCTGTCCACACCTCTCTTTTTACTGGGAGCGCGATGCCCGGAAAGCCTATTCCAGAAAAATCATAAACAAGTGATGTGAATCTACGGTGAATATTGTGAAGGGAACGGTTAAGCGAGCCTACGCTTTGGAACTCGGGACTTGTGCGAGGATGCTACTTCCAACGCCGCCCCCGATGGGGGGGACGCGAGCAAGATCGAGGCGCCGGCGCGGACCCGCCCCATCGGGGACTCTTCCTGAACGAGGCTACCCGTTATCGCTGTCCGGCGACGCTCTTCAAACGTTGGCTCATATCGCGGACGCGCTTCACCGCGGCCTCGTTCGAGGTAAGCGGTGTGATCTTCCAATCTTGGAGGCCCCAAAAGGGTAATGTCATCAGGAGGTCGGCGAGTTCCTCGTTGGAGGCGGCGTCGATAATCATGCAACCGCCCCTTCGCCCCGCGAAACTTCCGCCGTGGATTCGGCCTTCACGCTCCCATTTTGCCAGCATCTCTAGACTCGGAACAACAACAGTGTCAAGCATTTGGGCGACCTGCGGCGGGGTCATGTTTGGTACGGCACCGGTCGCCTCGGCCGTCACGAGAAAGCGCATTGACGAACACCTCCTCTCTTGGACTCCGGTTCAATATGGGATTCGGACCGCGGCGAGTCCTGCCGAACACGGGTTCTCAATGCCAAGATGTTGAGCACATCTTCGTGGTGGAGCAGGCCGCTCATGGCTCAGCCGCGGACGTCGATGGACACGAATCACACCATGGATCGAAGGAGCGGGACCCAGGTTTCTCAAACAAGAACTAAAGAGTGACTTTACGCTTCACACGGTGAGTGTCCAAATCGACTCGTGGGCGGTGCCGAATGGCCATCGTATCGTGCCCGTCCTGTGGAACGGACGTTTCAACCAGTGCGGACAGGTGTCCGCACTGCGGCAATCTTCGACCGGCTGCGGGATGGGGCGCGACCAAGCCGGCCACCGTGCTCCTGTCCCAGCAAGCGGCTCCGCGATCAGGTCCGGACGCACGAACTGATGATGCGCAAGAGAAGGCCACTGCGTCGCGCAGCGCTAATCAGACGGTCAGGGACGGGATCGGTCTAAATCGGCGGGACTTGCTGATGGCCGCTCTGACCGGCCTATTAGCTCTTTCCGTACTGTGGCAGTTTCGATTCTACACGTATCAGGATCCGACGGGCAATCTTCTGAAGGTCAATCGGATTACCGGCACAGTCGTGCCGCTGCGACTCTATCATGAGCCACAGCGCCCGATGCGAACGTGGGACGACACGACGCTACCTGCCAACGCCGGCGGTACTGTCGCACATCTTAGAACGAAGTACGCGCACGGCAGACTTTATTATCATCTCGTCTTGCCCATGACCGCAGCTCTGAAGAACGCCCGCCGCAATGATCCGCTGGGGTCGTACGAGATCGAATTCTACGATGACGATAGGTTCACGCTGGCAGCCGCGAAGATTGCGCTTCGCGACTTGATCGGCTTACAAGATAGTCAAGGCACGGAGACCGAGCTCGACGGGGACGGTAGCATCGCCATGGATGTCAATAGTTACGACGCCATAAGTGCGTGGAACCTCGACTGGGCCCTAAGTTCGAATAAATGATCGAATACCGGCGAAGAGCAAGCACTGCAACACCGTGAAAATATGGCGCGCCCGGAGGGATTTGAACCCCCGACCTACGGCTCCGGAGGCCGGCGCTCTATCCGCTGAGCTACGGGCGCGCGTTATCGCTCTCTTTCCATTATAGCAGACGCCGTGCGGACGGCCCGTCATACGGCGACGGTGCCGGCGAGGACGGCGCCGGGGGCATGGGGCCCTGGACGCCGCGGCGCTCTACGATCGCCATCGCAACGCCCCCCGTGCCCCAGATCGTGGCGGCAAAGCCGAGAATCCACCCCGCGTGGGGCACGGCAAAGGCCAGCGCGACGAGCACCGCCCCGACCAAAGCCTCGAGCGCGATGCGCCCGGGCCGGACGCGGTGCCCGACGACCACCGCGACGGCACTGATCCCCAACTGCACGGCGATGAGGAGCGCCGAGACGGCCAGCAACACGAGCGGCAGACCGGCGATGGTCAGCGCGAGCAGCAGCAGGACCGGTCCGGCAAGCAGCCACACGGCCACCCCGGCGAGTCCGGCGCCACCCGGATTACGCTCGAGCGCGCCGGCGACGACGGCCGTCACGCCGGGGAACAGCGCGGCCGTGAACCAGGCGGTCCCGACGAACGTCACGAGCAGAAGCGCGATCACCAGGCCGGCAACCAAGTGCCAGATCGCGAACCAACCCAGGATGGCCGGCGGTATCCACACGGGCGGCCCGGGGAACGGGGACGGCGGCGGCGCCGGTGGCGGGAACGGCAGCGGTACGGGCGGAGTGGCGGGCGGACCGGGCGCCGCGCGGCCGACGACGGCGCCGGGAGCAACCGTCACGTGCCCACCGGATGCCTGCGCCCCCCCGCCCACCACGGCCGTCGAGCCGAGCACCACATCCCCGCCGACCGCGCGAACGTCGCCGCCGACGCGGCCGCTCACATCGACCGAGCCCCCGGCCACGACGGCGTTTCCGGTCACCGTGCCGGCAACCTCGAGCCTGCCCCCCACGACCACCGCGTCACCGTAGACGATCGTTCCCTGGGGAACAATGGTGTCGCCGAACCGCAACAGGACGTCCTCCGCCTGCGCCGCCGTTACGCCGAGCAGAACGGCGCCGAGCACGAGCAGCGCCACCCCGGCCGGCGCCACGCGCGTACGCAGGGGGCCCCGGCGCGGCGGCCGGGCGGGAGGACGCCGCCCCGGCAGGAGTCGCCAAGTCATCGGGGAAAAGGGCCGTGGCTGGGAGGGAGCATGCCCCGAGTCGCCGCCATCATTCCGGCGTTCAACGAGGAACGGACCATCGGGGACGTCGTGAGCGCCGTCCGGCACAGCGGCTTCGTGGATGACGTGATCGTCGTGAGCGACGGATCCCAGGATGCCACCGTGTATGCGGCCCGGACCCACGGCGCCCGGGTCGTCGAACTGCGCGAGAACCACGGCAAGGGCGGGGCGATCGCCGCCGGGCTTGCGGCGACCGATGCGCGCGTCATTCTGCTGCTGGACGGCGATCTCGTAGGTCTCACCACCCGGCACGTCGAGAACCTCCTCGGGCCCGTGCTGAGCGGCGCGGCCGAGGTCAGCATCGGACAGATCGAACCGGACCTGATGCAACGATTGTTCCCGAATTTCTCCGGCCAGCGCGCCGTGCGGCGCGCCGTCCTCGAGGCCCTTCCGGATCTCGGCCACACCGGCTTCGGCGTCGAGGCGGCGCTCAACCGGCACGTGAAACATTCCGGCCTCCGCACGCGCACGGTTCCGCTCGGGTCGTTGACGCACCTGTCCAAACTGGAAAAGCACGGCTTCCTCCGCGGGTACGTCGGCAAGCTCAAGGCAACGTGGCAAATCGCCAAGTGGAGCGGGCGCAACGGCCGCGCCAGAACCTGACGCGTCTCAGGTCTCCAGAAGCGTGACCCCGTCCCCCACGCGCGGCACGAGTTCCGAACAATCCCGCATCACACAGTAGCGCAGATCTTCCTCCAGCCCGATGGCGAGCGTGTTCCGGCCGGCGGCCGTTTGCCGGAACAGGGCGGCGGCGTC
The DNA here is from genome assembly GCA_035945995.1 of bacterium. Lineage (NCBI taxonomy): Bacteria > bacterium. Next base: position 4,681 of record DASYZR010000108.1, on the reverse strand, counting down.
GGGCCACGCGTCGTAGAGCGCGCGGGCCGCCAGCACGGCATCCGTCAACGTGCACGGCTCCCGCCCGGCAACGTCCGCGATGACCGCGTCGGCGATCGCCCCCGCCGTATAGGCGTCGTCGAGGCTGAACCGCCCTTCCCGGCCCGAGCAGACGACGGTGAGATCCAGGCCCCGTTCCACCGCCGCGCCGGCGGCGGCGCGCGCCGCGGCGGCGCGGTTGCGCAGGCACGCGGCGAACACGAGCGGGGCGGCCCGCACCGCGAGCAGCGCGCGCGTTCCGTTCGTCGTCGCCATTACGATCCGGAGGCCCTCGACCTCGGCGCGCGCGAACGCGGCCGGGCTGTTGCCGAAATCGAAGCCGGCCGGGGCCAGGCCGCCCTCCTCTCCGGCCGTGCGCACCCGTCCTGCCCCGGCGCGTTCCGCGTAGCGGCGGACCGTCGCGACGTCACGGGCGATCAAGACCTCGGCGCAGCCGCGCTCGAGGAGCGTCAGGATCGACGTCGTCGCCCGCAGCACGTCCACGACGACGGCGACCCGGCGGCGCACGTCGCCCGCTTCTTCCGGGAGAAACGCGACGTGCAGCTCCACCTCAGAACTTCCGATTGTAGGGCGCGGCGGCGATCACGCGCGCGAGCCTGGAATGGATATCCCCCGCCAACGCCTCCGCCGTCGTCTGCGCGAACGCGGCGTCCTGCGGCGCGATGTCAAACAGCGGCATCTCGCCGCCGACGACGCTCCAGCCGCCGGCGAGCGCGACCGCCCGCACCTCGAACGGCGCGGGATCCCGGTTGAAGAAGGCGTCGAGTCGGCCGGTGAGGGCCGTCGCCCGGTCGGCCGGCGTCTGCCCGTTCACCGTGGCCCCGAGCGTCAGAATCGGCTGGCCGTCGACGCGGATCGTCACGGGGGCGCCGGCGGCCGGCTGCGCCGGATCGAGCGAAATCCGGAGATAGTCTTCGGCCCGGCGGCGGATGATCGGAACGTGGCGGCGCGCCAAGTCATCCCGAATGTAGGCGACCCGTTCCTGCGGCAGGGGATGGTCCTCGAGCCCGGTCGGGTCCGGCTGCCCGGTCAAGCGGCTGGCCTGCGCCAGGTGTTCCATCAGCGTCAGCATGGCCACCGGCGAATAAGCGGTCTTGGTCAGGTAGCCGATGCCCGTGAGATCGGCGTCTCGCTCGAGATCGCGCTGGTAATCGTTCATCACCGAGGTCAACGAGATCTCCCCGGCCAGCAGGGGCGCCGGCGAATGAGCGAGCACCGACAGCGCAATGGCCACCAGCAGCGCGGGCGTCAGATGCGCCTGGCGCGCCGCCTGGATGTAGTAGTGCCGGTGGTTGATGTGCGTCATCTCGTGGGAGACGACCGCGGCCAGTTCGTCGTCGGATCGCACGAAGCGCATCATGCCCTCGGTGACGTAGACCCACCCGCCGGGGATGGACAGGGCGTTGACACCGGCCACGTCCACGATCTTGAAGTGATACTGGAGGTCCTGCCGTTCCACAACGCGTGTGATGGCCTCACCGACCCGGGTCAACCGTTCGACCTGCGCCGGATTCGTGACAATCCGGTAGTGCGACTCGATTTCTTTTGAGACCCGGGTCCCGAGTTTGACCTCGTCGGCCGTCGGCGGGAACTGCGTCGCGGCGCGGGACGGCCCCGCGGACGGCACGGCCGCGGCCAGGGCGAGCGCGACGCCGCACAACACCGCGGCCGGGCGGCAGATTCCGAGGCGCTTTGTCATCCCCATCGTCCTCTCTGCGCCGGCCGTTCGGTGTTCGCGGCCGGGGGTCTCTCGTCCACAACGCCGAAGACGCGGCGTGCGTTCCGCTCTACCACGACTTGCAGCGATTCCGGCGGGATCCTGCGGAGCGCGGCGATCGCGCGCGCGGTGTGCAGGACGAAGGCCGGCTCACACCGCCGGCCCCGCATCGGCACCGGGCTCAGGTACGGCGCGTCCGTTTCCACCAGCAGCCGGTCCTCGGGCACGATGCGCGCGACCTCGCGCAGCGTTCCGGCATTTCGAAACGTCACCGGGCCGGCCAGGGAAATCATCCAGCCCGCCGCCGCGCACCGCGCCGCCATCTCCGGCGGCCCCGAAAAACAATGCAGCACCACCCCGGAGGCGCCCTCATCCATTAATATCCGCTCGACATCCTCGTGCGCCTCGCGGTCGTGGACGACGACCGGCAGCCCGAGCCTGCGGGCCAGGCGGACCTGGGCTCGAAACGCGTCGATCTGCGCGGATTTGTTCGCGGCGCCGCGGGCGTAGTCGAGGCCGATCTCCCCGACCGCGACCACGGAAGGGTCGCGGGCCAGCCCCGCCAGCGCCTCCAACGCGGCGGCGTCCAGCGCGCCGGCGTGTTCGGGATGCACGCCCACCGCCGCGCGCACGCCGGGGTACCGGCGCGCGAGCGTGAGCGCGCCTTCGGCACCCTCCACCGACGTCGCCGCGGACACCATCAGGCCGACGTCCGCGGCCGCGGCACGGGCTACCACCGCGTCGCGGTCGGGGTCGAAGTCGGCAGAGTCGAGATGCAGGTGCGCGTCGATCCACATGCGCCCGCGCCAGGCCGCGCTTCAGCGGGGCCGGGGCGACCGGACGGCCCGGTCGGGCCGGTAGGATGTCAGATCGACGCTCGACCGGCCCGTGGTGATCAACTCCGCGATGAGACGGCCGCCGAGCGGTCCTTGGGTAAAGCCCTGGCCGCCGAATCCGCCGGCCACGTAGTAACCGTCGAGTCCGGCCGCCGGCCCCAGAAACGGCCGGCCGTCCGGCGAGAGCGGCCGAATGCCGGCCCACGCACCCGTGATGGGCCTCGACCGGGCCGCGGGGATCAGGCGCTCCGTGCGCGACAGCGCATCGTCCAGATACCCCCATTCCACCAACGGCTCCAAGGCCTCACCGGGCGGCTGGCCGCACACCATGATCAACCCCTCGGCACGCGTCTTACAATAGAAGTCTTCCTCCTCTTCCATGATGAACACCGAGTCGGGCGGAACGTCCGCCGGGGGCTCGAGGACGAAGACCTGGCGCTTCCGGGGGGTGATGGGGATGCGCACGCCCGTGAGTTCGCCGAGGCCGCGCGCCCAGGCGCCGGCGGCGTTCACCACGGCGCCGGCGGCCACGGCGCCGTCCTGCGTCACGACGCGATGCGCCCGGACGCCGTCGTTCTCGATCCCGATGACGCGGCAGCCCTCGCGCACGACGACGCCGCGACGGCGCGTCACCTCGGCCAAGCGCTGCACGGTGGCCAGCGGCGTCGCCCACAGGTCGGCCGCCGAGTACGTTCCGAGCACGATCCCATCGACGGCCAGATACGGAAACAGCCGCCGGAGCTCGTCGGGGCCGAGCGCGTCCACCTCGACGCCGAAGTCCGCGTACAGCGCCTCGCGCTTCTCCGCCGCCTGGGCGGCGTCCGCGGAACGCCAGAGCAGGAGACACCCGGACGCGTGGAGGTCGGTCCCCACCTCGTCCTGCAACCGCCGGTGGACGGCGATCGCCTCCAGTTGAAACCGGAGGTCGGTCTCCGAACCCACCTGGAGCATCATGACCCCGGCCGCGCGCCCGCTGGCGCCGGCGCCGACATGCGCCTGTTCACACACGACCACATCGCGCACGCCGGCCTCGGACAGGAAGAACGCGGCGCCCATCCCGACGATCCCGCCGCCGATGACCACGACGTCGGCGGTCTCGATCAACGGTTGCTCCCTCCCATCGTGTGAGCCGGGGCGCGCATGGTGCTCGGCTTCTGCGCGGCCGGGCGGGCTCCCTCGTCCGCGCATTTACACGCGCACGCCCCCGTGCGGCCTCGGCGCGGGACGCCGCCGCGACACCACCGCGGCGCGCGGCACCGGCGCCGGGGCGGCGGCGTGGAGGGGCGGGACGGCCGGACGGCTCGGCCGCGGCCGCAGCGGAAACGGCGGCGCGGTGAGAGGGGGAAGCAGCTGTCGCGCGGGCGCCTCGAAGTAGCGCGCCTGATGCAGCATGAACGGACGGCGCGCGCCGGCCAGCGCCAGGACGGTGCCGTCGGGAATCCTCGCGATATCGTCGGCGAAGGCGAGTGGCCGCACGTATGGGTGCACCGTCGCCCGCGTTCCGCGGGATCCAATCGTCTGTGAGACCGCCACGACCGTCGTCTGCCCGAGCCACGCGCTGACGAGCCGCGCCGTCTCCAGGTCGCCGGCCCGGAAGATGAGTTTGGTCTCCATATTGGCGACGAGCGTCCGCGCTTCGCGCGCGCCGTAGACCTCCTCGATCTGGCTCAGCACCTGCGCGCCCAGCAACACGCTGACGCCCCGCTCCCGCAGGGTCGGCAGCCGGTCGCTGAGCCCGGCGAGGTAACCGAAGCGCCGGAACTCGTCGAGAAAGACGCGGACCGGACAGCGCCGTACCCCCCGGTCGGCCTCCTCAATCAGCGTGTCCAGGAGGTCGGCGATGAGCCAGGCCACGAGCGGCTGCAGCCGCCCGGCCTCCGCCTCCGGAAGCAGCACGTACAGCGCCGTGGGCGTCCGGCCAAGCACCCCGAGATCCCAGTGTCCGGCCGTGGCCTCGTCGATCGCGGGATCACCCCACGGCGCGAGCCGCTGGAGCAATCCGGTCACGGCGGCTTCGCGCACGCGGCGCTCGCGCGCCGCAAACGCCCCGGCGCGCTCCCGCACGGCCGGCACCGGACTCCCGGCCAGC
>DASYZR010000107.1 GCA_035945995.1 bacterium | reverse complement strand
GTTGAGCGAAAGGTGACATTGCAGGGAAGAAAGACCGTGGCCTCGCCGCTTTCCTCGGCGAAGATGTCGTTTGAATAGATTCCGCCAGCCGGACCCGAAGCTCGAACGCCTTGGCGGTCGAGCGAGGCACGGAGCTCAGCGAGAGCGCCTTGATACCAAGCCTCGGCGTCCCGGATGTAGATGGTTTCGGTGATCGCTGCCGCTGAAGCCGCCGGCATGCTGGCGTGGGCTAGGTCAGTTAGCGGTGGCGCAGCCTGTGCTTGGAGGAGATCGCGCAGCGAAGCCGTGGCCCGATGCGTTCGTTCGAGCAACTCCTCGAGCCGGCTCAAATGCGTCGCGATGACCTGGCTGCGGATGGCGACGTCCGGGGCGGCGAGAATGGATTGAATATCTTCGATCGGCATGTCGAGGCTGCGAAAGCGCCGGATGATTTGCGCGACGGCAATCTGGTCGGTCCGATAGCGCCGATACCCCGTCGCGGGGTCGATGGCGGCGGGCTTAAGCACTCCCACGCTGTGGTAATAGCGGAGCGCCTTGACGCTGAGGTGCGTCGCGCGAGCGAAGTCGCCGATCGTCAGGGTGCCACTCATCGCCCCACAATATTTAGCGTGGTCATCACGCGTCTCCCCAAACGCTGATGTCCAAACTCACGTCGTGGTGGGGATTTCGGCGTACTTCGTCTCGACTCTTTCTTACGATCCCCGTGCGACGCTCAAGCGCGTCGACCGCGGGACGCCGCGCGGCCAGCGCGGGGCGCGGAGACAATGCCACCCGGGGGAGGCGGCTGTAAATGGGGCCAAGGGAACTACTGTTGTTTAGAAACGCTCGAAGCGGATCTGTAGGCACTCATCGTGATGGTATGGCGGCTCCTCGTCAGACGTGATAGAAACTGGGCCGCCGCACCACTCGCACGTGACTACTGTGTTTACCTCGCCGCAAAGTCGGCACCTCACTTCCTCGTGTTCGGTGCCCTGCCACGGTAGCCCCTCGGCATCACATTCTATGCAGCGGGCAGCTTGGGCGTTAGCGATGAGGCGATCTTTGCCCCCTCCAACCTCTTCCGAAAGCACTCGTTCAACCGCATTGTCCAGCACGTCTCTTCGATGCTCGAAGAATGTCTCGATCCCCATCAAAATGTCCCAGGACGCCCTGTCGAGTTCGTCCTGGAGGTCAATGCCGGCGTGCTCCCGCACGACACGTTCAATGATTGGAAGCACGCCGTGAATTGCCGCCTGAAATTCCACTCGATCGTATTCTGCTTCCTCGTGTTCCAAAGCGTTACGCACCCGATTCAATACAAAAAGAGCTTTACCGTCCTGTTTAGATAACCAGCCCTTCATCTTTAAGGCATTCACGAGTTTGGGAACCTTAACAGAATCAGATCCTTCTCGAACGGAAACATCATGTCGGACTGCTGCCGCCTTAAGGAGGCAGACAAAACCGTGAAAACCAAGAAGTATCGCAGCGCGAAGGTCACGATCCGTCTCGCGACGCAGGTGTTCCAGCGACAATTCAAACGAGTCGATCCCGGCCGCGAAGTAGTCAATTCTCGCCATCTCAAAACTACATGATACGCCGTTGCGTGCACTCGTGGGAGGTGCACGCGGGGGTTCATTGCGCTGTCCGTGCCGTGAATCGAAAGGAGCGATCTCCTCTGAGTGTCCCTCCATTTGTGTCGGCGCCTAGGGGCCGGATCGTCCTTCGAGTTGTCGGATGTCTGATGATGAGTCCGCGGCGTGTATAAGCGTTGCGAGAACCGAAAAAAGAGGAGAAGGCATGTGAAACGATCCTGGCTAATTATTTGTTTTCTCGTTCTCGGTACCACAGCCGCGTCGGCGCAAACTGGAGTCGACCAGCCGACACCTCCCCCGCCGGGCACGGTTACAGTCTATCTGGTGAACTTTAGCCAGGGTCGCGCGCTCTTTATTATCTCACCACACGGGCCCCGCGCCTTCTTCGGGGGTGAGGAGAATCGGCCCAAGGACGAGACGGTCGCCTGCGACGTCGCCTCGTCGAGCATCTTTAGGCAGAATACCTTGTTCCCAGGTTCTTGGTGCCGGATTTACGTGAACGCCGCCCACGACCTCTGGCTGTGGGCTGTGACGTACTATCCAACGACTCGGTGCTCCGAGTATGGATGTTGGAAGCAAGCGTACCCATATTACACGCGCCGCGTTCATCTTACTGGCCTTACCGTAGGCGGGCTCTATGAGTTTGACGCGTGCGGAGCGATCGGCGTCAATGAAGCCACGTGCGGGTGGCGGGAAATTTCACCACAGGACAGAGTGTATTGATTTGAAACACGCCTACCGTCGCGCGTGCGGGATTCACGCTAATTTCTGAAGTGCGCGGGCTATTAGGTTTGTAATCTGTCTGAATGGGTGTTGGGGGTCATCCACAGCCCAGTCTATTTTCTTCATTTCGGCCCCGCATCTATCACACATTTCATTCCCGGGCGCCCAAGGAACACGCTGGCCATAAGCTTGGCACTTAGACCCGAACCTGTTCTTGCTGATGAAGAATACGACTTCATCCTAACGGTGATCGAGAGAGTGGTTCATGTAATGGAGCGGAGCCCGCGCGCCTTTGCGGGCATGGACGAACCATCGCTTAGAGATCACATCCTGGTACAGCTTAACGGACACTATGAAGGGCGGGCCACTGGCGAAACCTTTAACGCCGCGGGGAAAACCGACATCCTAATTCGCATTGAGGACAAGAACGTCTTCATCGCTGAATGCAAGTTTTGGCACGGCCCCAAGGAACTCATGGAAGCCGCTGACCAGGTGTTGGGGTACACAAGTTGGAGAGATACTAAGACGGCACTCGTTATTTTCAACCGCGGTCAGGATCATAAGGCGGTTCTTGAAAAAATCAGAACTACATTACCCACTCATCCTTGCTTCAAACATGACCTAGGTAATCTTATCAGTTTTGGCGTTTGCCGTTCCTGCGACTCGCTAGTTGTTGCCCGGGAGGACGTCACTCCAGGATGTTCGGTAGCGGCCTCCTGTATGAAGACTGTTGGAAATGGACCTTGCCTCTTGCCCTTCAAGATTCATCATAGGCTCCGTGCTCGCCGACCAGCGAACGCAGCGCCTCCAGGTGCCGCGGGTGAGGCATCCGTCCGCGGCGGATGAACGATGCGTAGCCCGGCAGCCCGGTCGCTAAGCGCAAGGCTTCTTCATGCGCCCGCATCGTCCGGGATTACATCGCCGTCGCGATTGATCGAGGGAAGCTTGAAAATCAGCCTTCCTGTCATTTGTTCAAGAAGCTTGTTTCTGAATGACGTGGGCAACCGCACCTAGGCCCAGCCCCGCTGTTGCACATACACGCCGCCATCACTCTCAAGAGCAATCAGCATGACTTCGGTCCATTGAACAAACACAGCACTCTCCAAGTCGCCACCATAAAACGTGGGATCTGTTGTGTCCGCCTGGGTTATCGGAGGGCTCCCGAAAATGAAAACCACAACGACGCATGCGGCGCAGGCCGTCATCCAGCACGAAACCCGGCTTATTGAAAATACCACACGGCCCTCCGTGCATCGAATCGCCAACCATGGAGGTTCGGGCCATGGGTTCGTGCCCTTGTCGGCCGTTCGTTAGACGGCTCACAAATAAGCCCCCTCCCGCCCCCTCCACGCGCCGGGGATAGCGAGACCCCCGGCCCCCGCGCGTCGAGCTGCGGAAACCCCCCTTAATAAAGCCGGGTTCCGCCCCGCCCGGCCCTTCTGGCGCCGGGCCCGCGAGTCGCCCTGCTCGAGCCCGCCCGACCGGGGCGCACACCCGCGGCCCTCGTCGCCCCTCTGGTCGCCGGGCCGAGCTCCAACCCCGCCCGCGCGAGGTGGCGTTCGCGCGCCCGGCCCCCGCGCCGGGTGGCAATTACAAGGGATGGCTGACTATCACTCCATCAGCGGCTCCAAGGCTCCGCCGGTGCCCGCGCACACCCCGCGCACAATCGCCACCCCGAGATCCGCGCCGCGCCTCGGCCTTCACAGTCTCGCGCGCGCGCACTCCACACCCGCCGTGCGCCAGCCCTTGTATCGCACGGCCCAGCGCGTGATACGTGTTTGCGCCGCCGCATGGCAGGGGGGATCACGGGGGAGAGAATAGGGAGTGACGCGTCACATGCGTCACTCGCGTCACGCGGAAGGGGGCGTGGCGGCGCAGACGGGAGGGACCAGGGGGGACGCAGGGTACGGAGTATGCCCCGCTTCCCCTCTACCGCGTCAACGGACGGCGGGGATAGGAGATAAGGGCCTCCGAAACGCCATCGAACCGTCTCGTTCCTATGCCTAGCCATCACGACATTTGCATGTTTGCACTATCCTATGGTAACTGGTCTGCCCCACGAGATTCGCGAGTAGCAGGAGCTTTACTGTGACTGGCTGGAAGACGGGTCGCTAGATCGTACATTTGTTGTTAATTGACGCCTTCGCTGCCCACATTGTCGTCCCGCTGATTTCTCGGTCGCTGATCTTTCCGCTATCGCGCGTCGGGGGAGGAAGGCCGGATGATTAGGATCGTCCTTCGCAGTGCCACGATCCTGATACTGAGCATCGGTATGGCAACTCCAAATCCCGGTCTGGCTGCGGGGCCCGCCGGCCGAGTGAGGTTTCAAAGTGCGGAGGGGCTAACGCCGGTTATGGCGATAGTCGGTTATCTGGGCGCCCTCAGGGGGACGGGCCTTTCCCCGCAGTTGTGCTACTTCATGGTGCGACCGAAGGTTGTCACGGCCCCGGGGGACTCTTGACCAATTCCATTCCCCGGTCACGAATGCGACCTCACGCTTGGAGGCTGCGCAGATTTTATTGTATGGTACGCGCCGAAGGTAAGGAACTTTGCAAAGGTTACGTGGAGCAATAAGCGATCTTGGCTAAGGCCGACTAGTCTGAGGGGGACTGAGCGAGGTGTTGCTCTTTTATGAACTGGAACGACACAAGTGACGCGCGCATCGGTGTGCGGCTGGCTGCTACTACTCGTCATTCTAAATTGGGCCCCGCACACTGACGGTGCTGCGGCCCGGGTGACCCCGCACTCGTCCGGCTTAGCGATCGTCGTGCCAAACGCGCGGCTGGTGAACAATTATTGGGACGCCGCTTGGGACACGCATGTCGATGACCCTCTATTAACGCCGAGCACAGATTGATTCATTTATGCAGGCGCTCGTCCAAAGTGGATACTTCGCCGCTCTGGCGCAGTACGGCGTTGAAGCCGTAACCTACGCAGGCAGCGTTGAACCCGCCCCTGCCTGCGGATCGATGGCACCATCGCGGCTTGAAAGACTAGCGATCGCACAGTTTGTAGACTGCCAGGTAACAAACGGACAGAAGCCCGGCAACGTGGTGAATATGTTCCTACCGCCGTCAACAATTCGAAATGCGGCGAGACCAGCGTATCTCTGCGGAGATGATCCTCGGTATCGAAATCTTTATGCATACCACGGCAGTACGGAGGGCGCCGCGGCAGTTCCCTTTACGGTGGTTCCAAGTTTGTGCGCAATCAATTTCACCCGGATACTGCGCCGCACCATCGTCAATGGGACACTCGGATTTCTCACCATCGGACTCACCCATGAGATCGTTGAGGCTCTCACGAATCTTTTCGGTTCCGGTTGGATTGACGCCGGCAAGGGGGCGAACGCCGGTGAAATCGCGGATATCTGTGAGCCAGCCCCCTACGCTACTTTCCGTACGCAACCGATTCCATTCTCGCGAGGTGCCCTTACAGCGTACTGGTCGAATCAAGATAACCGATGTGTGTTTGGAAAGGCAAGGTAGGGCCATTTGGCACCGTCCTGAAGGTTGCGTGAATCGCCCGTTGATGCAACTTCTCGGGTGCGGGAAAGGGACGCAGCGCTCATCGGCCTCGCGGATAACGCCCTAGTCTAAGGGATCGCCATCCTCCGACAGGTGGCCGATCTGATACGCCTGATCGAACGCCAGGTTCTCCTGCTGGAAGCCCAGGCCCCGCCGTGCCGGTGCACGAGCCCGACGAGGAAGTAACTCCTCCGCCGGATGTCCGGCGGTGGCCTTGGCCCCGCCGTTCGTCCTTCTCCGTGCTGGCCGGTCCTCACACGCAAGCCCGTTTGCCGTCGGCGACTCGTCGATCTGGTCTGGCAATTCGTCTTCCACCGACTGGCGGGATACGAGGATGTCAACGGACGCCGAGCGCCTCGCTCATGACCGACGTTTCGGCTGATCGGGTCGGAGCAGCTTTGGGAGCGCGGGGCCGCGCTGACGTCCCGGGTGCACTCGTTTGAGACGGAGCTCTTGGCCCGCGACGAAAACCTCGCCGGGCTGGTCGCGATCAACCGGGAGCTAATCGCCAGGGTGGAAGCGTGATATACTTGCTATCTCCCGCGCATGCAATTCGCGAATATGCAAGCGGCCACTTTGGGAAATACCGCGATAGCTTGAATGATCGTGCCTGAACGCGATCCCAAGACACGAAAAGCGATTCCCCGATCGTGGTACTCAACCCAAACCGCCGTTGCATCAGGATACCGTGCGTCCTCCGCAATTCGGTTTGGTTTCCCGAACGCGCGCAACGCCGGTCCGAAGGGCAGACCGGCTTGAATCTCATCGGAGACTAGGCACCCTCCGCCCCAATTTGTCTCAAGCCACGTCGAACGCCCCGATGCATCATAGGTAGCGAAGACTGGGCATAGCGAGTTGCGGTTGATCTCATCAATCATTGGCCTATTCATACCAAGATACGCTGAGCCGATGCGCTGACTCGGCACGATGAGCGTTGGATCATGATCAGCAGAGTGTGTGGCACCTGCGGGAACCGAAACCAGCAGCACAAGTATGAAACCCAAGACAGCGCGCATTGAGCGGGCCCCCCCTTTCGGCTTTTCCCAAGCCTACGGGAGCCCGAAAGTTATGCCATCCCGGAGATCCTGTAAAGGAGTATGGATTCTTGGTTGAGCGACCTGATGCTAACGATCGGATCGCAAGATGGAAGGAGACGATGAGGGGGGGCGCAATCCGTGCGCGCCAGCCCAGGCGGCAATCTGCGCCCGAGAGTTGAACCCTAGTTTGTTAAGGATATGCTGCACGTGGGTCTCAGCAGTGCTCTCTGCGATCGACAGCCTAGCTGCGATTTCTCGATTGGTCTTTCCGTCTGCGATCAGAACCGCAACCTCCCGTTCTCGAGGCGCAAGGAGACCGGCTCGCTTCCCAGGTGCGGGCTTTACGTAGTCGACGTTGTTTGCCCGGCGCGCCTCGGGCACGGACCGTGCGTATTCAATGATCGTCTCGAGACTCATCATTCGGCCTTCCGCCTCGGCGGCGTTAAAAGATGTCTCACCCAGTGCCGTTCGTGTGGCAGCCAAACGCCGATCCCGGTCGATTGGATCCGCGGGCCAACGCTTAAGACCGGGGCCACGGAGCGCTTCGGCGGCCCCGAACAACCGCGCAGCCCTTCCGTGATCCCCCAGCGCAGACGCCACACCTGCCAGGCCTTCAAGAGAAACCACAAGGCCCGGTTTGTCTCCGACTTCTCGCCGCAGGGTAACACTTTCCTTATACAGTGCGAGTGCGCGTTCAGTGTGCCCCTGAGCGAGCGACACTGAGGCGAGGTCGCACAAAAGGCTGGGGATATGATACTTGTCCCCCACCTGCCGCGCCATGGTGTAGCTTTCCTCGAGCAGCGCAGTGGCCCGCTCATAGTCTCTTCGCCTATCCGCTATCTTTCCAAGACTGGCGAGCACATACGCGAGTGTATGTGGGCTTCCCACATCCCGGCAGAGCAACAGGCTTTGTTCGAGGAACGCTGCTCCACGATCGTCATTGCCCTGGAGGAGCATCGAATCCCCGAGGCAGAGGAGGGACCAGCCGACGCCCCAGTTGTCTTCGACCTCCTTGAACAGAGCTACGCTCCGTTCAAGCATTTCCATCGCCCCGCCGAAGTCATCCTGGCCTTCCATCACGTGGGCCAGATGATGGAGGACATATGCAGCACCTCGCTGGTCCTTCAATTCTTCGAACAGGGCGAGGCTTTGTTGAAGCAGTGTTCTACCCTTGACGTCGCCCAGCCGCCAGGCAAACATCCCCGCCCCACAGAGCGCCCACGCCCGCGCCGGCACCCGTGACGCTTGATCGACCGACAACGCACCGTCCAACCACTCACGTCCTTCGGAAAAGTAACCGCGCATGAACCAGAACTGATGCAGCGCTGCGGCCAGCCGCAACCACATTTGTGCTCGACCATCCATCTTGCTCCATTCAAGCGCGGCTCGTAGATTATCGTGTTCGCTCTCCAGCCGCTCCAACCACGTGACTTGCTGCGATCCGCGTAGCGCTGCATTCGCCCGGTCCGCCAAATTCAAGTACCAGTCGTAGTGTCGTCTCTGCACTTCGGCTGCGTCTCCAGATTCCATGAGCCGGCCACGGCCGTACTGACGGACGGTCTCCAAGAGTCGATAGCGTGCTGCGCCACCGCCGGTCTCCGCCACCACCAGCGACGTGTCCACCAAGTGTGTCAACAGACTGAGGATGGTGACTCGTTGCACGCCCGTTCCCGAACAGATGGTTTCCGCCGCGTCCAGCGTCCACCCACCGGCAAACACCGAGAGTCGAGATAGGAGAAGACGTTCCGGCTCTGGCAGTGACTCGTAACTCCAATCCATCGCCATTTTCAGGGTTTGGTGGCGTGACAGTGTGGCGCGGCCGGCGCTCCTCAGCAGGTGAAACCGGTCGGAGAGCCGGTTGAGAATCTCCTCCACCGTTAAGACTCTCACCCACGCCGCCGCCATCTCGATCGCTAGCGGAATGCCGTCCAGTTGGCCACAAAGACTCGCAACAATGCGCGCGTTGCTGTCCGTAATGGCAAACGCAGGACGTACGGCGACGGCGCGATCGCGGAAGAGGCGCACGGCTTCATACTTCGTCAGGTCCTGTCCGGCCTGCGGACACCCGGAATCGGGCAGCGAGAGCGCAGGTACCGTCCATCGGATCTCGCCGGCGATGCCCAATGGTTCTCGACTGGTCGTCAAGATTCGTAGATCCGAACAGTCTCTCAGGAGCGCCAGTGCAAGGTTGGCACACGAGGTGAGGACGTGTTCGCAATTATCCAATAAGAGGAGAAACGTCCTGCAACGCAGAGAGTCCGCCAGAGTATCCTGGAGACTTCTCTTGGGTTGCTCTGAAACCTCCAGCGCAGCTGCAACTGCTTGGGGAACAAGCGCTGGGATGGAGAGCGGTGCAAAATCCACCATCCGGACACCATCGGGGAATTCGTCTAGCAGATCGGCCGCGACTTGCAAGGCCAGCCGGGTCTTGCCGCATCCCCCTGAGCCGGTCAGCGTAAGCAGACGTGTCGTGCCGAGCAGACACCTGATCTCTGCGATTTCCCGCTCGCGTCCGATGAAGGTGGTGAGTTGGGTGGGGAGGTTGTGGAGACGCGTCGGAAGAGACGGGACTAGGCTACTCTGTTGCCGAGTGGACCGCGTCGGCCGACTGCGTACTCGTCGCCTCGCGACTCGCTTCCTTGGCCGACGAACCATTCGTCAGCCTCCATGACAGAAGATCGCTGCCGCTGACAAGGGTCCCGGTTCGTTGTGTCGAGAGCGTGAACCTTCGGGCCTCGGCCTTTGAATGGATGGACGACTGCGCGAGCGATCTACGGCCTTCTCCGAGCCGCCGGTTGTTGCCCATCCGCACATTCAAATGTAGTGATATCAGACCATAAAACGAGACGTTTCGAGGGCGTTCCAGAGGCTCTTATCTCCTATCCCGTCAACGGACGGCGGCGGTAGAGGGGAAGAGGCCCCTACTCGACACCCGCGTGATCGCGCCGACCCTGGCCGGGAGGTGTGAGTGCGTAACACGTGGTGCCGCATGTGACGCGTGGGCACTCTCTCCCCCGCTCCTGACCCCCATCTCGTGCAGCGCGCACGACTCGCCCGCGCCGCCGGACATGCGGAACCGAGCAGGGCCGGCGCGGGCGCGGATGACAATGCCACCCGGCGGAGAGGGACAGCGGGTAGGTGCCGCTCGCGTGTGAGCCGCGGGGCGGGAGTTGGGCTTGTACACATGGAACTCAGAAACGTGGTGGAGGAGACGCCATGGAAGTCTTGTTCATTGCGGGCTTTGGCCCGATCGTCCGTGAAGCGGCGGCAAGCCGCAGGCTGTACGGCCAGACCTTCGGTATTCCCTTCAAGGAGGAGAAGGGTGGTTACCTTCATACGGAGGTTCTGAAAGGCGCAAAGAGTTTCGCCCTGTGGCCACTCTCTGAGGCATCTCAGTCTTGCTACGGCAAGGATTCTTGGCCGAGCGATGTTCCGATCCCGCAAGCCTGGATTGAGTTTGAGGTTGACAATGTCGAAGAGGCCACGGCCGAGCTTGAATCACGAGGTTATCGAATGCTAGTCAAGAACAAGAAGGAGCCGTGGGGCCAGACTGTCAGTCGTTTCATCGGGCCGGAAGGAATATTGGTAGGGATCACCTTCACGCCATGGATGCGAGACGAGAAATAGCGCTGGCCGCGATCCAAGAGCGAGGCCCGTGCACCCCTATCAGAAGACGCGTGATTCCAAGCGTTTCTTGGATGGCATGGATTACCCGACCGGGCTCCTAGCTATAGCTAGAGCTAGCCTCGCCGGCAAAAGGGTCGCCAAATGCGAAATCTCCGCGAGGACATCTCCTACACGCTCAGTGGTTGGACCTATCCCGTGACGTTTCTCAACTTATTGCTGGAGGTTGGAGCCGATCGAATCCTGTTCTCCGCTGACTATCCCTTTCTCTCGATAGCGGAAGCTCGCACCTTCCTGGAACGACTTCCGGTCAGCCCGGCCGACAAAGAGCGGATCGCTCACGGGACCGCCGAGCGCCTTCTTCGGATGTAACCGGCGCAGGAGACAAGTGCGGTGTTCCGCGTTGAAATCGCGACTATTCGTCGCGCACTTTCCCATTTCACTTTGGATCAGCGCGGAGCCGACCCGCACGCGCTGCTCCCTCTCGTTCCCAGACGATCCTGCGAAAGTCGATCCTATCGGGAGACACGATACTCTGCGCCGGCACCGACTCGATGAAGAGCTTGTCGCCTTCGACTCGAAAAAGACGCCGCTGTTCGGTGCCATTCCACTCCTCATTCCACGAGACATCGACGATGATGATGAAGGTATTGCCTTCGACGCGGTACTTGCCACTGTACGCGAGCATTGATTTATGCAGCGCAGCCCGTTCGGCGTCGCCCATTCCCGCGCGACGGCTTTCGGCGGTCGTCACCACGATGCTGCGCCCTTCGCGCGTCAGAATCAGGAACCCCTTGGGGTGCGCTCCAAAAACGTCTCGCGGTGGCTCGTTTTCGGCGATCACCTGCCATGACACGAGCTTCCAGGCACCGATGAGTTCATCGGCCTCTGTTGCAGGAGCAGGGAGACTCATGCTCCGGCCCCTCCATCCCTCCCCGCCGGGGCGGCCGGCTTCTGCGCGACACATCGCCAGATACACTTGAACGTAGCGCCGGCATCATCACGCAGACGCAGATGCGTGAGATCCGCGATGGCCCAGTCAGCCAAGACATCACGGCAATACTGCTCGCTGAAGAAATGCATAGTCTGTCCATTCTCCTCACGGTAGAAGTTGGGGCCCAAGGTTTGTACGCGGCGACGCCCGAGCAGCGTCTCGCGGTAGGGCATATCTTCCGTTGAGTTGACATGGAGCAGCAGCAATCCACTCGACCTCACCACGCGACGCATCTCACCAATGATCCGCCGCGTCGTCTGATCGTCGAACATATGCAGCGCCACATTGCTCATGACGGCGTCGAAGCCTTCATCGACAAAAGGGAATGGCAGAGCCATATCGCCCTGATGGAACTCAACCACGACATTGGCCGCTGCGGCTTTGGCCCGTGCGCGGGCGAGGGCGGCCTGCGAGTAATCCATTCCCGTGACGTGGAGCCCTTTCTGTGCCAGGCTCACCGCGTCCCCCCCGGTGCCGCATCCCACGTCAAGCACCGTGCGCGCCCCAGCGGTCATGAGAAAGGGCACCAAACCAGGCACCCACCACCCCTGCGGGTTCAACTCCCTACCCACCGTGTGACAGCGGTCCCAGACAGTCGCTGACGCGTAGGGATCGTTTGTATCCATGTTATCCTGCCGGCTCATTCATCATCCGCAGCATGTCGGCGCCGCCGGTGCGCACGAAGCGCCAGACCAGGACCGCCGCCAGCGCCAGGAACAGGATGTTCAGGACCGAGGTGTAGTTCCAGGCGAGATGCGCTTCGATGACGATCGCGCGGCGCGCAGACGGTATCAGGCCCGCGGCGCGAAAGAGAAGTTCGACCGCCAGCCCGGCGGCCGCCATGACGGCGTAGGACGTGGCGAGCAAGTACAGGGCCATGCGCCGGCCGTAGTACTTGCGGTAGATGTCGAGAATCGGCAGGATGATCAGGTCGGCGAAAATGAACGCCACCACGCCGCCGAAGCTGACGCCGCCGTTCCAGAGGACCGCGGCGAGGGGCACGTTGCCAACCGAGCAGACGAATGAAACGATCGCCACGAGCGGCGCAACGAGCGGGCTCCAGATGAGGTTGCCGACCGGATAGCCGACCAGGAAGAACGTCCGCCACGCGGCGTCCGGCGCCCACGCCGCGATCGCCCCCGCGATCAGGAGCCCTCCGAAAACATCCATCCACACGGCGGCCCAGTCCATGACGAAGTAGTGGCTGACGGCCGTGAACCCTTCCGGCGAGACGAGGCGGGCCAACAGCGGGCGGCCGTCCACCACCGCCATGTCCATCCGGGCGTGTCCTTCCATCCGCCCCACCAGCCCGGCGTTCGCCTGGCGGCGGGCGTCATCCACGAGCGGCCGGCGCAGAGTGGCGCGAAAGACCAGCCACAGCATGACGATCATGAGCGGACCGCCGATGAACTCGGCCGCGGTAAATTGCCACCCAAGCAGGACCGCCATGATGATCCCGAGCTCGATTACGAGATTCGTCGAAGCAAACTGGAAGACAATCGAGGCGGTGAAGTCCGCCCCTCGGCGGAACAGCGACCGGGCCAGCGCGACGGCCGCGTAGGAACACGACGACGACGCGAAGCCGAACAGGCTCGCCAGCGTGATGCTGCGCGGGGAATCGTTGCCCAGCAACGCGACCATCTGCCGTTTCGAGACGAACGCCTGCACCGCGGCGGACAGCGCGAAGCCGAGAATGAGCGGCCACAGGATCTCCCAGAGCATGGCGAAGGCCACGCCGAGGGCGTGGAGAAGGGCGGCGATCATCGCGGGGATGCCGTGGGTTGCGACGCGCCGTCAGGCCGGCGCGCCGCGCGCCACTCGGAGCACCGCCGCCAGACTGCGGTCGATATCATCGTCCGTCGTGGCCCATGAGGACACGCTGAGGCGCATGGCCGCGCGCCCCTGCCAGACGGTGCCTCCGCACCAACAGGTGCCGTCGGACTGTACTCCGTCGATGACCTGGCGGGTCGTGTCGTCGCTGCCGAACGAGACCAGCACCTGGTTGAGCACGACGTCATTGAGAACGGCGTACCCGGCGCCGCGCAGGCCGGCCGCGAAGCGCGAAGCGTGCCGGCACGTCCGTTCGATCAGGTCCGCCAGGCCCGTCCGTCCGAGCGCGCGCAGCGCCGCCCAAATCTCGACCCCGCGCGCCCGCCGGGACATCTCGGGAGTGTACTGGTACGGCTCTCGCTCCCCGGTTTCCGCGAGGTAGGCGGCCGACGCGGCCATGGCCGCCCGCAAATCCTCCGGGCGCCGGACGAAGGCCACGCCGCTGTCGTACGGGACGTTGAGCCACTTGTGCGCGTCGAGCGCCCAGGAATCCGCCTCGTCGACGCCGCGGATCAGGTGCGACCGCTCGGGTGCGGCCGCGGCCCAGAGTCCGAAGGCCCCGTCCACGTGGACCCACGCCCCCGCGCCGTGGGCGGCCGCGCAGATGGGCTGGACGGGATCGAACGCGCCGCTGTTCACGTTCCCGGTCTGGACACACACGATGGCCGGTCCGGCGATCGGCGGAAGCCCGTCGGCCCGCATCCGTCCCTGTTCGTCGACGGGAACGCGGACCACCCGATCGCGGCCCAGCCCCAGCATCGTCAGCGCCTTGAGGAGGCTGACGTGCACCTCCTGACCGACGACTACCGTGATCGCAGGCGCGTCGAAGAGCCCCGAGGCTTCCACATCCCAACCGTGCGCGGCCAGAACGGCGTGCCGCGCCGCGGCCAGCGCGGTGAAGTTCGCCATCGTGGCCCCCGTGACAAAGCCCCCGCCCGTGTCGGGCGGCAAGGAAAGCGCGTCGACGAGCCACCGAAGGGCGGTCGCCTCCAGGGCCGCGGCCACGGGGGACGAGACCACGAGGCCGGCGTTTTGGTCCCACGCGCCGGCCAGCCAGTTCGCGGCGAGCGTCACCGGCAGCGCGCCGCCGATCACAAACCCGAAGTACCGTCCCCCCGCAGACGCCATGGTCGCCGGAGAGCCGATTTCGTCCAGGATCGCAAGCACGGCGGATGGGTCCGCGGACCCGGCCGGCAGCGGGCCGGCCAGCGCCTTCAGCCGCTCGACCTGCTCCGGCAGCGGCGCCACGCGTCGCTCACGAATCTCGCTCAGGTAGCGCAGGGATCTCGTTGCGGCGTCCTGTAGAACGGCGGTGGTTTCCGACATCCCGCTCCCCCCTTTGTGTTAGAGACGCCGCGTCACCAGGATACGGGAATTCCTTGGTGGCACACGTCGTTACGTTCGCCGGTGAGACTCTCCATCATCGATCAATCGCCCGTGCCGTCGGGCTCGACGCCCGCGGAGGCGCTGCGCAACACGATCGACCTCGCGCGGCGCGCCGACGCGCTCGGCTACGCGCGGTATTGGATCGCCGAGCACCACGCGACGCCCGGGTTCGCGAGTCCTGCGCCGGAGGTACTCATCGCGCGGGTGGCCGCGGAGACCTCCGGCATCCGGGTCGGATCCGGCGGCGTCCTGCTGCCCCACTACAGTCCGTTGAAGGTCACGGAGGCGTTCCGGGTGCTGCACGCGCTGTATCCCGGCCGGATCGATCTCGGGATCGGCCGCGCCCCCGGCAGCGCCCCGCTCGAAGCCTACGCCCTACGCCGCGACCGGGACTCCGTCTACGCGGAGCGGGGCGGCCGGCGCGAGTGGGTCGACGACTTTCCCGAGCAGCTGGTGGAACTCCTCGCGTTTCTGCGGCGCGGCTTCCCGGCCGGACATCCGTTCGCGCGGATCCTGGTCACCCCGGACATGCCGGGCGGCCCCGAGGTCTGGCTCCTCGGGTCCAGTCCGTGGAGCGCGCATGCGGCGGCCGAATTGAGCCTGCCGTACGCGTTCGCGCACTTCATCAATCCCGAGCCGACCCGGGAGGCGATCGAGTATTATCGGACGCATGCGGCCGAAGGGACGCGCCGGACGATTCTCGCGGTCGGCGCCGTTTGCGCCGCCACCGAGGCCGAAGCCACCCGGTTGGCCGCAAGCGTGAGGCTGCGGCGGCTTCTCCGTGCCCAGGGCGTCGCGCCGGGTGCCATCCCCACTCCGGAAGAGGCACTCGCGCAGTTGGGCTCCGGGCCCGATCCGATGCCGCCTGAGCGCGGAGAGTGGCCGCGGTACGTCGTCGGGGCGCCGGACCAGGTGCATGGGCGGCTCACTCGCATTGCGGCCGACCTCGCGGTCGACGAGCTGATGATCCTGACAATCACGCACGACCACGGCGCACGGGTGCGGTCGTATGAACTGCTGGCCGAAGCGTTTCACCTGGCCCCGCGGGACGTCTCGGCCGCGCCGCAGGCCTGACTCAGCCCCTGCGTCCGGCGGCCATGAGCCGCTCGACGGGCGCCCCGGCGGGGACGTTGACGTAGGACCCGTCCAGCGCAGAGATCGACGCGCACCCCAGCAACTGGAGCGTCCGCACGAGATCGGCGCGGAGAATCTCGATCACGCGCGCGACGCCGGCCTCCCCCGCGGCCCCGAGCCCGTAGGCGTACGCGCGACCGATCAGCACCGCGCGGGCGCCGAGACAGATGGCCTTGATGACATCGGTGCCCCGGCGGATCCCGCCGTCGAGCATGACCTCCACCCGGCCGTTCACCGCGTCGACGATCTCCGGCAGCACCCGTAGGGTCGCAGGAGATGATTCCAGCTGCCGTCCGCCGTGATTCGAGACGACGATGGCCGCCGCGCCCTCATCGACGGCGCGCCGCGCGTCGTCGGCGGTGAGTGCGCCCTTGAAGACGATCGGGCCGGGCCAGATCTCCCGGATCCAGGCGAGGTCCTCCCACGTGAACGACGTGCGGATGAGGCTGCCGACGTCGCGGAGCCCCATCGGCCCCTCGCCGGGGATCACGATATTGGGGAGCCGGTGCACGCCGCCATCCAGCAGGAAGTCGATGAGCCATCCGGGATGCGCGAGGATGCCCGGGAGATGCGGGAGTTTCGCGAGCGCGCTGTCCCCGAGCAGGACGGACGTGGCGTTGTGATGGTCGCGCTCGCGCATGCCGATCACGTACGTGTCGGTCGTGATGACCAGGGCGGAGTACCCCGCGGCGCGGGCCCGGACGATGGCATCGGTCGCGGCTTCGCGGCCGCCCGTGAGGTACAACTGGAACCACGCGGGCCCTTTGGTCGCCGCCTTGACGTCCTCCAGGCGGTGACCCGACGCGGTGGATAGGATGTACGCGACCCCGGCGTTGCCAGCCGCGCGCGCCGCGGCGACTTCCCCCTGCGGGTGAAACATGCGGCAGTACCCGACCGGCGCCAGCAGCACGGGCAGTGCGAGGTCCTGACCGAGCACCCGCACGCGGAGATCCACCTCCGGGACGGCGACGCCCTGACGCGGCCGGAACGTGACCTCTTCGAATGCGCGCCTGTTCTCCCGCATGGTGACTTCGTCTTCGGCCCCGCCGTCGACGTAGTCGAAGATCGGCTTGGGCAGCCGCCGCTTCGCCATCAGGCGAAGATCGGCGATGTTGACGGCACGGGACACGTTGGCCATATCATGGACCCCCCAACTTCTGGTGCGCCTTGGTTACCACGCTGGGAAGGCGAGCCCCTCCCGGCGCACCGCACGCGACCGCCGTCGGTCTCGTCCAGGACATCCTGCACGCGGCGTTCCAGGGAACGGCCTTCCATGTGCGCGCGCAACAACCCATCAGGATCGGCGATGATTCGGAGCCGGAGCCGGACGTTGCCGTCGTCAAGGGACGGCGGCTGGACTATCGTGATGCGCATCCCGCGGCGGCAGACGTCGTGCTCGCCGTCGAGGTCGCGGATACGTCCATCGACCTCGACCGTCGCCGGAAGGCGCGGCTGTATGCGCGGGCCGGCATCCCGGAATATTGGATCATCGCGCCCCCGGAGCGCATCCTCGAGGTCTGTACCAACCCGGGTCCCGCCGGCTACGAACGGCGCGCCGTTCTCCGGCCGGGCGACACGGCCGGCCCTCTTGCCAGGCCCGAGGCCCGGATCGAGGTGGCGTCCCTCCTGCCGTAGCCGGCGCGGAGGGGGACACGCGGGTCTAGCGGCCGGACCTGCCTCTTTCGCGCCGCCGCAGCGTCACAATGGCCAACGCGGCGCCGGCAGTCAGCAGCACCGCGCTCGCCACGAACGGCGCCCCCGGCCCGAGGCGGTCGTAGAAGAAGCCGCCGAGCACGGGGCCGACAATGAGCCCCGCGCCCTGCGCCGTCTCCGACGCTCCCATGACGAGACCGGTTCGGCCCGCCGGAGCCGCTTCACTCATTAAGGCCAGCCACGCGGGCGATGAGACCGCGTAACTCCCGCCGAGCAGGACGGCCGCCGCGCCGAGCACGATGACGTTGCCGCGTCCGGCGGCCGGCACGAGCCACATGCCGGCGCTCGCCATCACCATGCCCCACGCGACGGCGCGCGGGCGCCCGGCGCGATCGGCGAGACGGCCTCCCGGAACGGACGCCGCAGCCACGGCCAGCACCAGCACGAGAAACACGATGCCCAACGATCGATCGCTAAGCCCCACGACCTCGTGGGCGTAGATCACCAGAATCGGCGCGAGCAGCCCCACGCCGAACATCTGCACAAACGCGACCGCGAGCATCGCGGGCAATACCGGCGACGACCGCACGGCCGCGATCATGGCGGGCGGCGACAACACCGCCGCGGGGGCGCCGCGCACACCCGACCCACCCGCCACCACGCTTCTCCGCTCGCCGGAGGCGAAGACCGCTGATGCCATGCCGGCGGCGGCGAGCAGCAGCGCGGCGGCGAGAAAAAATCCGGCGCGGTAATTCCCCACGGCGGCGGCCACGAACAGGCCAAGGCTCGGCCCGAGCGCGAGCCCCGCGAGAAAGAACGTGTTGAGCATGCCCATGCCGGCGGCCCGCCGCGCCGTTCCGGCGCGCTCGGCGATCGCGGCCGCCGCGCACGGCCACACCGCAGCGCTGCCGGCGCCGTCGATTATGCGCAGCGGCACGAACAGCGCCGGGACGCGGATCAGCGCCATCAGCAAAGGCGCCGCCGTGGCGACGAGGAGACCACCGACGATGACCGGACGGCGGCCCACGCGGTCCGCGAGGCCGCCCCAGACCGTCTTGAGCGATGTGTCGACGGTCGCAAACGCCGCCACGACGAGGCCGACGAGCGTGACGCTGGCGCCGAGGCGCTCCTTGAGGTAGAGCGGCAGCAGCGGAATGATGGTGGCGAAGCCCAACTCCGCGAGCCCCATCACCGCGGCGATGCTCGCCGCCGAGCGACTCGACGCACCGGGCCCGTCCGGTGCGGGCGTCCGGCTCACCGCGGGGTCAGGCAGTCCCGGCCCCCAGGCGGGTCAGCATCGCCTCGCGGGCCCGCGCCTCCAGCACGTCCGGCAACGGCGCGAGCGCGACCTCGGGGAACCGCCGGCTCAGCGCCTCGCGAATCAGCCGGTCCGCGAACGCGGGGTTCTTGGGCAGCAGCGGTCCGTGCAGGTACGTCCCGTAGACCCGGCGCGACACCGCGCCTTCGGTGTGGTCCGTCCCATTGTTGCCGTAGCCGACCACGACGCGGCCGAGCGGGCGGGCGCCCGGGCCGAGGAACGTACGGCCGCCGTGGTTCTCAAACCCGACGAGCGGCGGCTCACCACCGTCGGGCTGAATGACGAGATTGCCGATAAGCCGCGGGACCTGAGGGCCGGCGTGCTCCGTCCAGAGATCGAGCAGGCCGAGCCCGGGAAGATCGTCGCCCTCCGCCGGCCGGTAGTATTTCCCGACGAGCTGATACCCGCCGCACACCGCCAGCATCACCGCCCCGTCCGCGACGGCGTCTTCGAGCGGGCCACGCTTGGGGCCGACCAGATCGCCGACGGCGATGCGCTGCTGGCGATCCTCCCCGCCACCGATAAAGAACAGGTCCGCGTCGCCGGGCCGGATCTCGTCGCCGAGTCCGGCGTCCCGGACGACGGCCTCGATGCCGCGGCGGCGCGCGCGGCCCACGAGCACCATGATGTTGCCACGGTCCCCGTAGAGGTTGAGGAGGTCCGGATAGAGATGACAGATCCGCAGGACGGCGGTCACTGCCAGAACCTCCGCACGACGCCGCGCTGTTCGAGCACGGCGCGAATCGCCAGCATGGCCGTGTACGTAGGCAGGATGAACAGCCTGCCCGAGGTCGCCTGCGCGAGTGCACGCCCGAGCGCCGCGTCGTACGAGCGCTCGACGTCGATGGCCTCGCGCGGCATGCCGGCGTATTCCAGCCGCACCGCCAAGTCTTCAGCCCGGAGGCCCCCGGCGACGATCCGGCCGGTCCGGCCGGCCAGCATCTCGAAATCCACGTCCCACAGCCACGATACGTCGCGCCCGTCGGCGATCAGGTCGTTGATCGCGATCAGGACCACCGGAAGCGGACCGGCCGCCAGCACCGTGCGGAGCACCTCATTGAATCCGGCGGGATTCTTGACGAGCAGGATCTGCACGTCGCGCCCATCCACCGTCATCCGCTCCGCGCGCCCGAACGCCGGCGCAAACGATCCCACCGCGGCCGCCGCGCGGGCCAGCGGCACCTCGAGACACAGTGCGGCGGAGACCGCCGCCAGCACGTTGTAGACGTTGTACAGCCCGGGCAGCCGGGTGCGGACGGCCGCGCGCCCCCGCACGCCCGCGTCGATCGTAAAGGCGGCGCCGTCCGGGCCCGCGAGCTCGATCTCGCGGGCGCCGATGTCCGGCTTGGGCCGCGCCACGCCGCACGTCGGACACCGGTACCGGCCCATGTGGCCGAAGTACGTCACCGCGTAGACGTAGGGAGTGCCGCAGCGGTAGCAGTAGCGGGCTTCCGCGGTGTGCTCGAGCGCCGGCAGCGCGTGCCGGTCGTCGTCCACCCCGTAGGTCACGAGCGTCCCCGGCAGCTCCCGCACCGCGTCATACACGAGCGGATCGTCGGCGTTGGCGACGCGCACGAACCCCGCCGGAAGCCAGGCGCCCGCCGCCCGCCACAGTCCGCTGATGTAGTCGATCTCGCCGTAGCGGTCCAACTGGTCGCGAAACAGATTGGTGAACACGGCCACGCGCGGCGCGAGCGCCGGCACCACGCGCGGCACGGTGGCCTCGTCGACCTCGAAGATGCCGACGTCGCCCGCCGGGACGCCGGCGAGATCCGCGTGCTCCACGAGCGCCGACGCGATGCCGGCGGCGAGGTTCGCGCCCGCGCGGTTGTGCACGGGGCGGCGTCCCTCGGCCCGCAGGATGTGGGCGAGCAGGTGCGCCGTCGTGGTCTTCCCGTTCGTCCCCGCCACGAGCACGGTGCCGCCGGGCAGCCGGCGGGCGAGGAGCCCGACCACGTTCGGCTCGACGGCGCGGGCCACGCGTCCCGGCATCGTCGTCCCCCCGCCGCGGCGCAGGATGCGGCTGAGCGTCGCGGCCGTCTTACCGAGCGCGATCGCCGTGCTGAGGCGTACGTTGAGCGACACGGGCGAACTGCCTTAGTACCGGCGCGCCCCCAAGAACCTGCGGCGGTAGTACGGGTCGTCCATCGACGACACGATGACGCCCCGCGACACCGAGGCGTGGATGAACCGGCGGGCCCCCAGGTAGATACCGACGTGCGACGGACCGCTGGTGTACGTGCGGAAGAACACGAGATCGCCCGGGCCAAGCGAGGCGGCGGGGACCGCCCGGCCGGCCTGATACTGGCCCGACGACGAGTGCGGCACCGAGACGCCGAGCGCGCCGAACACCCGGACAACGAGACCCGAGCAATCGAATCCGCGGCCTCCCAGGCCGGACCACCGATACGGCCGGCCCAGGTAGGCGAGCGCCTGACGCGCGATCCGTGAGGCGAACGCGGCGCCCCGCGACGGCAGCGGCGCGGGCACGGCCACGCGTGGTGGGGCGGTGTCCCAGACCGCGCGTCCCGCTCCGGCGTCCGAGGTGATGGCGGCGGGCGCCGCGGCGGCCTGGGCGGCGCCCGTGTGGGGCGCAGCGCACAACCCGAGCAACAGCGCGAAGGCTCCCCCCCGTTTTGTCACGTCGCCCTATTCGGGTGTCGCGCCGCGCCCCCCTGCTCGCGGTGCGGTGGAGCGGGCACCGCGCCCGCGGTGAAGCGGACGGCGCGCCGCGCTCGCGCGCGGCGCACATGGGAATAAACAGAGTGCGCCGCGTCGTCCGGTCTCGGAAGGGTCCGCCGCGACGGAAGGAGAAGGAGCCGGTCGGGGGTCGTCCGCGGAGGGGAACGGCATGATCACCATGAAGGTCAAAACGGTCGCGATGGACCAGCAGATGAATCCGGTCGTGCTGCTGGTCGATCAGGCCGAGACGCTCGCGCTCCCGATCTGGATCGGGGGCTCCGAGGCGCAGTCGATCGCGCTTCAGCTGCAGGGCGTCCAGATGCCCCGCCCGATGACCCACGATCTGATCAAGCAGTTGCTGCACCATCTCACCGTCAGCATCAGCAAGATCGTCGTCACGGACATTCAAAACGGCACCTACTTCGCGGAGATCCATCTGCAGCGCAACGGCACCGAGGTGGTCGTCGACTCGCGGCCCAGCGACGCCATCGCGATCGCCCTGCGCACCGCGACGCCGATCTTCGTCGAGGACAAGGTCGCGGCGACCGCGATCCAGCTCAAGAAGGCCTTCGACGAGCACGAAGTGGAAGAGTTCAAGCGGTTCATCGAAAACGTCAAGCCCGCCGACTTCGCCAAGAAGCTGAAAGACTCGTAGGCGCTACAGCACGACGCCGCCGGAGAGCACCAGCGTGTGTCCGGTGGTGTACGACGCGTCGTCCGACGCCAGGAACACGGCCGCCTTCGCCACTTCGTCCGGCTGCGCAAACCGTCCGAGCGGAATCCGCGACGCGATCGCCTGGCGGTCGGCGATCGTGCGGCCGGCGTGGAACGCCGTTTCCGTGTAGCCGGGCGCGATCGCGTTCACCCGCACCTGCGGCGCCAGGTCGCGGGCCAGACACCGTGTCAGCATGATCACCGCCGCCTTGCTCACGTTGTAGTGCACCGCGCCGGTCCCCGGGTCGATGCCGCGCATCGACGCGATGTTGATGATCACGCCGCCGCCCTGCGCCGTCATCGGCTCCGCGGCCGCCTGCGCCGCGAAGAACGGCCCCGTGACGTGCACCTGCATCATCCGGTTCCAGGTGTCCTCATCGATCTCGCGAAACGGCGTGCGGTCGGTGATCCCGGCGTTGTTCACCAGCACGTCGAGACGGCCGAACGCGCGGGCGGTCTCGGCGACGAGCCGCCGGGCGTCGGCGGCCCGCGCCACGTCCGCCTGGATCGCAACGGCCCTGCCCCCGCCGGATGTGATCGCCTGCGCCACGGCCCGCGCGTCGGCGATGGAGCGGACGGCGTTCACGACCACGGCGGCGCCCTCGCGCGCGAAGGCCTGTGCGATCGCGCGGCCGATCCCGCGGCTCGAGCCCGTGACGAGGGCCACCCGCCCCCGCAGGCGTGGCCCTCGCCCCGCCTGCCCCGCGCCAGACGGGGCGTCGGACCCCGCGTCAGACCCCGCGTCAGACGGGGTCATGCCCGCGCAAGCGCCGCCCGGGACGCCCGCTCGACGTCGGCCGTCACGGCCGGCCACTCGGCCAGCACGCGGTCCCGCGCGCGGGCGATCTCGGGGAGCCGCCCGGCGGCGTCCGCCGGCACGGCGTCTTCGTCCAGCACGCGGACCCGCCCGTCGGGTGTCACGAGCACGTCCACCTCGAGATCCTCCCACTCCAGGCGCTCGCGCCCGATGCGAACCGGTCCGCTGAGATTGAAGTAGTAGGCGAGCGTGCCGCCGGCGGCGGCAATCCAGTGGTAGACGTTGTAGGGACGATCGGTCCAGTAGTAGGCCATGGTGACGGTGCCGGCGGGCAGCGCGAGATCCGCGACCCGGCCGGGACCGGGCAGCCGGTAGAGAAGCACCGCGCGGTCCCCGGCGACCTCGACGGCCTCGCACGGATAGGTGCGCACGCTGCCGTCGAGGCGGCGCTTGACCTCGAGAACGTTCACAGCGTTGAGTTCGGGCCCGTCCGCCCCCTCCCTGCGCGGGGGCGGCCGTCCGGCGGTGCGGGAGGCGGGCTACGTCGAGGACAGACCCCGCCGGTCGTGCGTATAGACCTTGCCGTTCGCGCGGAGCTTCACCGGGTTGCGCCAGAGGGTATAGACCGCCTTCAGGAACAGGCCGATGCGCTTGGGCTCGAGCTTGCGGTCCTCGTCCTGGTGGACCAGCAGCAGGTCCCGGCCGCAGGACGACGGGTCGACTTCGATCCGCGGATCCCCCTTGTAGAGCTTCTGGTTGATCAGCATCTCTTTGACCTTCTGAAGATCGTAGCTCTTCTGCTTCTCCTTCGGATCGTAGACGAAGAGATCGAGCCGGCGCACCAGGTCTTCCGTGAGCGCCTGATCGATCAGGCTGACGTCCTCGTAGAAGCGGCGCATCTCGAGCACGCGGCCAAAGCCGTCTTCGTCGCGGATCGACTTGAAAAGCGTATATCCGATCGTGTAGGGCGCCGGCCGGTTGCAGAGATGCACCGAGATGCTGGCCCACTGCTGCGCCGTGAGATGCCGCATCAGCAGCTCCGCCTCGACGAAGGTCGCCCAGCCCTCGTTGATGATGTGCGTGCGCTGAATCAGGTCGAAGTACTCGGCCTCCTCGCGGATCGCCTCCAGGACGCTGCGCTCGAAGTCCTCCAGGGGCGCTCGCTCCTCGAGGTAGTACATGAGCCGGCGGCGCCGCTCCTTCGGGCTGCGCTCGAAGGCGTTGACCGTCGTCGCGACCGTGAGCAGGGCGTCAAGGAGCTTCTCGACGCGCTCGCGGCCGTACTGCCGCTCGCACCCGCGGATCATCCGCGCGTGGCGCTCGGCTTCGTTCAGCATGTTCTTGTTGGATTTCTGGTACCAGTGGTTGTTCGCGAAGAAGTCCGCGTGCCCGAACACGTGCGCGATGACCAGCACGTTTTCGAGGTACGAGTTGGTGCTGCGCAGAAACGCGTGCGACGGCGCGGTGTTGAGCACGAGCTCGAGGATGTTGAACACGTCCTTGTTCTGCTGCGTGACGAGCTCCTTGTACACGCCGCCCCAGTACCAGTGGACGAAGCGGTTCGGGAGCCCCATGCTGGCCACTTCGGCGATCTCGTCGCTGTCGGTCATCTGAAAGACGACGGGATCGAACGCGAGGCCTCGGTCGCGGGCCAGCGTCTCGAGCCGGCCGATCACGCCCTCGTACTCGACGAGCGGACCCTGCAGCACGGCTCAGTCCCTCCGCGCCGCCGCGGCGTGCGGCCGGCGCGCCGCGCGCGAGTCGAAGAAGCCGAGGAAGTCGCGCATCGCGGTGCGGATCGTCTCCAGGTCGACGAGGTTGGCGAACATCGCGCCGTCCCGGCTCCGGACGGCCTCCTGGACGAACTCGCTGAACCCGCCGATGCCGCGGCCGCCGGGGTTCACATGGCCGTAACACACCAGGTCGAAGGCGCCGAGCGACTCGTCGAACCGCTTCTTGGCCAGATCGAAGTCGCCCGAACTCGTCTCGCCGTCGGTGAACATGAAGAGGAACTTGTCGTACTCCGTGACGCCATCGAGCAGGGCGACGGCCTTCTCGAACCCGGTGCTGATGTGCGTCCCGCCGCTCGACTCGATGCAGAAGAACTCGTCCCGCGTCTTCTCCTCGGCCACGTCCTGGAACACCACGTACCGCCGCAGGTTGGTGGGGTAGCGGCGCTCCAGGTAGTGCCAGAGGATGAAGATGGTCTTGCGCACCAGGGCCAGATACTCGCCGCGCATCGAACCGGAGATGTCGAGGACGTACACCTCGACGGAGCGGTTGTTCTGGAAGGTCGTCGGGTCCTCGGTGAAGTACCAGGCGTCCTGCCGCACGTCGACGTCGTAGTCCGGCGTCCCCCGCTCCCGCGTATTGCGCAGCAGGCTCTGCAGCATCGTTTCCTCGAGGTTCAGATCGGCCTTGAGGCCGATCCGGTCCAGGTCGTCGAGCTCGACCTGTTCCTGGGCCTCCACCTCGCCGGCGCGCCCCGGGTCGTGAAACGCCGGCAGCCGCAGGTCGTCGAGCAGCACTTCCTGGGCCAGCCGCACGAACTCGTCGAAGTCGAGCTCGACCTGCAGCTCCTTGCCGTGATGATCGCCGCCGAGCAGGCCGCCGAGGGCCTGGACCTGGTCCGCCCCCGCGCCCGCGCCGGCGCCCTGCCCGCCGGCCCCGCCCGAGCCGCTGCCCTGGGCGAGAAACTGCGTCTCCTCGCCGAACTTCAACGTCGGCAGGTCGAGGGTGGCGATCTGCGTCTTGACCTTGCCGTCGATGATCAGCTCCTTCTGCTGGATCAGCTCGTTCAGATTCTGCTTGAGGTACTCCCGCAGGAGCTGGTCGTGCTTGTACTGGGCGATCCGCCCGCGGTGAATGCGCATGGCCCGCCCCTAGAAGCTCCGGCCGATCGTCCGGAAGAGCGAGCGCGAGCAGGACTCGCAGTAGCCGTGGTCCTGGATCGCGCTCCGCTGCAGCACGTCGAGGAGCTCGCGGCTCTTCGCGTCCATCTCCTCGGTCTTCTCGTACAGACGCAGGCAGTTCTTGATCTTGTTGAAGACGATCTCGTTGATCGCGCCGCGCAGGTGCTCATTGTCCTTGTAGCTCATCTTGCGCAGCTCGTCGCGGCGCTCCAGCAGCACGTTCTCGAACGCCACGCGGCCCTGCCGGCTGATCTGCCGCTTTTGCACGAGAATCCCCTCGACCTCGTCGAGCAGCTCCTTGTCGCTGTCCGGGAGCGTCTCGCCGAGCACGCTGCGCGAGGCCGCGTCGAGGTAGTTGAGGTAGAGGTTCTGGCCGTAGTCGTAGAAATGCGTCGGCACGATGTTCTCGACCAGCTGCTCGACCTTCTTGTTGATGAACTCGACCTTCGTCTCCTCGAAGATCTTCAGGAGATCTTTCTGGTTCAGGTCCTTGATCGACTGGTGGGCGAAGGTCGATTCCACCGCCTCGGTGATCACGTCGAGGTCGACGCAGGCGCGGGCCGCCGTGTAGGCCAGCGAGAAGGCGTCTTCGAAGAACCGCGGGGACAGGCCGCGCAGCCCCTGCGACTCGGCGCGCGTCTTGACCGCGTACGTCGCCGCGAGCGCGTAGACGTCCTGGGGAACGTGCTTGTCCTCGTGGCGGATGCGGTTCGCCTGGCTCACCAGGTCGCGGTAGATCTGGATCTCGCCGGGCACGTCCACGTTGTAGGGGAAGTCGACCTTGTGGATGCGGCCCCGGAGCGGCTCCATGATGTCCTCGGACAGGAACACGTTGTACTCCGGGTAGTTGGTGTGCCCGATCACGACCGTGTCGACGTGGACGGTCGGGAAGTTCGGCAGGTCGATCCGCTTCGACTGGATCAGCTCGAGGAGCAGCGACAACAGCTGCCGGCGGCTCTTGAACACCTCGGTCCAATCGAGAATGCCGCGGTTCGCCCAGATGACCTTGCCTTCGAAGTCGTACGCGTCCGGGTCGTACGTCGAGCCGCGCTCCTTCAGCATCGCGAAGTTGATGTTGCCGACGAAGTTCGTGATGTCTTCACGACGCAGATCGGTGGGCGTGT
>DASYZR010000106.1 GCA_035945995.1 bacterium | reverse complement strand
CGCCTTCCGCGTTGGCCCGCCGGGCGGCGAGGAGCATCGCGTCCACCCCGGCCGGAGTCGGCGTGCCGAGGTTCACCACGAGGGCCCGCGCCTGCGCCACCATCGCTTCGACTTCTTCGAGGGCGTGCGCCATCACCGGGGACGCGCCGATGGCGAGCGTGGCATTCGCGACGTCGTTCTGCGTGACGGTGTTCGTGATGTGGTGCACGAGCGGCTTGGTCTCCCGGACGCGCGCCAACAACTCGGCCGCGGCGGCCGGATCGAGGGCGGCGCCGCGGGCAGGCATTGGGGCCGCTAGACCCGCACGCCGGTCCGGACTATGCCGAGCGCCGGGCGCAGGGCCCGAAGGACGAGATAGCCGAGGATCGCACCCGGGATGCTGCTCGAGAGAAACGTCACCTGGAACCACCAGATCGTATGCTGCGAGTGCACGATGGGCTGGAACGCGAGCGCCGCCAGCGTCGCGCCGATCGGCCCGGTTCCGAGCGGCTCGGCCAGCGCCGCGACGTCGTTCCGCAGCCAGCGATACGCGTAGCCCACGACGAGCGCCCCGAACGGGCTGCCGGGAAACGCGAAGATCGAGCCAGAGTGCAAGTTGTACCGGAGGATCGCCGTGACGAGCGCGGCGCCGGCCGCGTACCATGGGCCGATTAATACCCCTGCGAGGGCGTTTATCGCGTGTTGGAAGGGAGCGATGCGCGTGGGCCCCACCGGAATGCTGCCCAGCCCGGGTAACGAGCCCAATACCGTGGCGATGGCCGCGAACATCGCGGCGAGGACGAGGCGTCGGAGATGCAGGCTGTTGTTGGTCATATCGGCCACTCCTCCATGCGGTGCGCCATCTCGAAGAACAAATACTCGTAGCGCGCGCTCGTGAGAAACACCTCGCGCAGCGCGCCTTCGTCCGGGGGCCGCTCCTCCTCCAGACGGTCGAGGACCCCCGCCAGCCACCGCGCCGCCGCAGCGTACTCGTCCGCGGTGTAGCTCTTGATCCAGTTCGCGTACGCCGGGACGGCGGGCAGGCCCCGCTTGCGCAGCGCCGCGGCGATCTCCCAATATCCGTGGGCGCAGGGTAGGATCGCCGCGACGATCGCGGCGAGATCCGACGTTTCCGCGACAAGCCGCAGGTGGTTCGTGTAGGCGAGCGTCGTCGGCGCCGGGCCCGTCGCTTCGAGCGCCTCGGGCGAGATGCCGGAGGCCCAGCACGTCTCCCGGTGCAGGTCCATCTCGACGTTGAGGGTCTGGTTCAGGAGATCGGAGAATCGGGCCGCGACGACGGGCTCGGCCGCGCGCGCGGACGCGAGCGCCAGCACCCGGCAGTACTCGATGAGGAAGACGTAGTCTTGCTTGAGGTAGTACTGGTACCGATCGCCCGGGAGCGTCCCGTCCCCCAACCCGCGCACGAAGGGGTGCTCGAGGATCCGCGCGCGGATCGGGGCGGCGGCGTCCTGGAGTCGCGCGAACAGGCTCATACCGCGCCCGTCCACGCGGCGATCACCCGGCCGTAGACGCGGGCGCAGCGGACCAGATCGTCGAGCGTCACGTACTCGTCCACCGCATGCGCCTGTCCCCAGCCGCCCGGTCCATAGACGACGGCCGGAATGCCGTGTTCCGCGAGCCATCCCGCGTCGCAGACGCCGCCGGACATCCGGTACGACGGTGTCACCCCGCACACGTCCGCGTGGGCCAGCGCGACCAACGCCGTCCCCGGATGCTCGATCGGTGTCTCAAACGCGGGGAACACCTCGCCGCGGTCCTCGATCATCGAGCGGCCGCCCCAGCGGAAGGCCGGCGGATGCTCGCGCAGCCATGGATCGGCCGACGACGCCGCGCGGACCGTGGCTTCGATCTCGCCCGTGACGCCCTCCATCGTCTCGCCGGGATAAAAGTGCACCGTGACCCACAACGCGCACCGGTCGGCGATGAACGCGGGGTGGCGGCCGCCTTCGATCGCCGCCGGATTGATCGTCGTGGTCCCCGGCGGGAACCCCGGGTGCGTCTTCACAACCGCCCAGTGGCGCTCGAGTGCCTGGAGGGCCTGCAGCACGACCATCATCTTTTCGATGGCGCTGGCCCCGTGCACGCCGCCGCCCGCGTGAATCATGCGGCGGCGGAGCGCGTCGTGGAACGTCTGGGGGCTCTGGATGGTGATCCAGCCGGTGACGACACCGCCCTGGCCGACCGAAATCTCACCGTTGCTGGGTTCGAGCACCAGCGCAAGGCCGGCCGGCGGGGTCTCGTCGATCGCCGTCAACGTGCCCGCCTCTCCCATCTCCTCCCCGGTGACCAGCTGGACCAGGATGTCGCCGCGCGGCCGCCCGAGCGTCCCGACCACGGTCTCGAGCGCGACAAGCGCGGCCGCGATGCCGCCCTTCATGTCGGTCGCGCCGCGGCCATAGATGCGGCCGCAGCACCGCACGGGGTGGAACGGCGGGGCCGTCCACGGCTCGCCGGGCACCGTCGACGCCACATCGACGTGCCCGTTCAGGAGCAGCGACCGTCCTCCGCCGCGCCCGAGCAGCCGGGCCACGATCTGCGGGTCGCCGGGATAGAGCGGAATCGTCCGGACCTCGGCACCGAGCGACCGGAGCCGGGCGGCGAGGAACTCCTGGATCGGCCCGGTGTTCCGGCCGGGCGGGCACGGTGTCTCAAAGGCGATCAGCCGCTCGGTGAGGCCGAACAATTCCTCCCGCCGCGCCTCGAGCGCCGCGTCGAGGGCCCCGGCCCACGGCCACGCCGGGCGGACCGCGAGGGTGGATCCCGGTGCGTCCGTCACGGACGCCCTCCCAGGTTGGTATAGAGCTGATCCGGGGGCACGGCCGTTGGAATCACCTTCCGCGCCGCCATCCACCCGTCGAACGCCGCCCACGTGGCCCGGCGCTGCCGCTGCGTGCGGGCGTAGGCGGGCAGCGTCGCGTCGAACGATCTGCGGTTGAACGCGTCGTTGAGCTTCGGGTTGAGCGCGACATAATAGCGAAAGGCCTGGTCCGGGTGCGCTTCTGTGAGCGCGAGACCGCGGCCGACCGCCTGCACGAACCGGGTCAGCGCCGGCCGCCGCGTCGTGAGCGCGGCGTCGTTGGCGATCAGCACGAGTTCGTAGAACGTCGGCACGCCGTACCGCTCGGGCTCGAACATCCCGACCGGCTGCCCCTGCATCTCGATCTGCACGCGTTCGACGTTCCGGTACGCGCCGATGACCGCGTCGACCTTCCGCGACAGCAGGGTCGGCACGATGTCGAACCCGACGTTCACCAGGGTCACGTTGGCCTTCGTCGCCCCGTCCGAGCGAAGAACCTGGTCGATCATGGCGTCTTCCAGACCCGACACGGCGAAGCCCACGCGGCGCCCCACCAAGTCCTTGGGGCGCCGGATGCCGGAGCGTTTCAGGTACATGACCGTCGTGAGCGGCTGGGCCACCAGAAGGCCGATGCTGCGCACCGGCAGTCCTTGGGAGCGGGCAAAGATGACCCCCGACTCGTAGTTGACCGCGACGTCGACCCGGCGCGCGGCGACGAGCTTGAGCGGGTCATCGGCGTTCGCCGGCACCTGGAGGACGACGTTGAGCCCGGCCTGCGTGAAATACCCCGCCCCGATGGCCGCGTACAGCGGCACGTGATCCGGATTGGGGAACCAGTCGAGCATGAACACAAGCGGCGTCCCGGACGTGCCCGCGCCGGCGACCCCGGGCCAGACCGGGCCTGCGCACAGCACGGCGGCCAGCATCGCGGCCGCCGCGACTACGGGGATTGGTCTACGCACTACCCGACACCCCCTCCGCTCCTACGCCTGCGTCCCGGCCCGGCGCCACGGCAGCGCCGCCCATTCGACCAGCGAGACCGTCCAAAACAGCGCCGTGGCCATCACGCTCAGATACACGATCACCGCAAACACGAGATCGACATGGAGCTGGGCGTTCGCATGGATCATGAGATACCCGAGCCCGCGCGTCGACCCCACCCACTCGCCGATCACGGCGCCGATGACGCTCGTCGCGACGGCGATGCGCGTCCCCGAGAAGACGAACGGGAGCGCCGCGGGCACGCGCACGCGCCGGACGATCTCCGCCGGCCGGGCCCCGAGGATCACGAGGAGGTTCACCATGTCGGGATCGGCCGCCCGGAGTCCGTCGACCGTGTTGACGACGATCGGAAAGAAGACGATGAGCGCGGCCATCACCACTTTCGAGAGCGTCCCGTAGCCGAACCAGACGACCAGCAGCGGAGCGATCGCGAACACGGGGACGGTCTGGCTCGCGATCACGAGCGGGTAGACCGCGCGCTCGACCGTCCGGGACGCGAAGATCGCGAGCGCGAGCAGCACCCCGACGACGAACGCGATCGCGAACCCCAACATCACCTCGGCGAGCGTCACGGCCGCTTCTCCCAGCAGCAACGCGCGATCGTCGACGAGCACACCGGCAATGCGGCTGGGCGCCGGGAGAATGTAGAATGGGATGCCGAACGCGCGGACCGCGGTCTCCCAACCGGCCAGGATGGCGGCGAGCAGCACGAGGGGCGGCACGATGCGCGCGGTCCAGCCGCGGAGGCGCCGGCCGCCCGCGGGGCCGGTCTCGCGGGCGGCCGGCGTGCGGATGCGCTCCGCCGACTCGAGCGCGGCCGGACGGGCCGCGGCCGCTCCGGCCTGCGCTCCGTGCGGCCGAAGCAGGCTCACGCGAACGCCTCCGCCGTCTCGGCGTGGAGCAGGTCGAGAATGGCGGCCTTCTCGCGGACGACGCCCGCCTCGGTCGCGCGGCGGGGCCGCGGGAGATCGAGCCGGATTTCCGCGCGGATGCGGCCGGGACGCGCCCCCATCACGTAGACGCGATCCGACAGCAGCACGGCCTCTTCGACGTCGTGGGTGATGAACAGCACCGTGCGGCCGAACTCCTCGCGCAGCCGCAAGAGATACCCCTGCATCGCCGCGCGGGTCATCGCATCCAGCGCGCCGAACGGCTCGTCCAGCACGAGGAGGTCGCGCCGGCAGAGCAGCGTGCGCACGAGCGCCACGCGCTGCCGCATGCCGCCGGAGAGCGTCGCCGGGTAGACGCGCTCGAAGCCCTCCAGCCCGAAGCGCCGGAGCATCACGCGGGCTTCCTCGCGGGCCGCGCCCCGCGGCGTCCCCTGGATCTCGAGGCCCAGGATGGCATTGTCGAGCACGGTGCGCCACGGCAGCAGCAGGTCTTTCTGCTGCATGTAGGCGACGCGGCCGGGGGCCGCGCCGGTGCGGTTCCCGCCGGCGAGCATCGTCACGGTGCCGGCATCGGGCCGGAAGAGACCCGCGACGATGTTGCAGACGGTGCTCTTTCCACAGCCGCTCGGTCCCACCAGCGCGACAAACTCGCGCGGCGCGACGTCGAGCGACACCCCGGCCAGCACGTCGAGCCATTCGCCGTCGCGCCAGAACCGCTTCCTCAGGTCTCGAATCTCCAGTGCCGCGGACATGGCCGCACCTCAGTGCCGTCTATGACGAACCACCGGCCAAAAGCGAACGCGCCGTCCCCGGAACCCGGGCGGCGCGTACCCATTCCCTCCGCTGGCATTACCCAGATCAGGTTCCGGGGTCGATGGCAGGGTTAGCCATCCTCTCAGCCTGGTGGTCCCAAGCTCCCCCACGGACTATGCGGTTGTCGACCTGAGTATACCATTCCGGTGCAAGGCCGGCGGCGGGTCCGGCGCACGTGGCGGCGCGCCGGCGATTTTCACGAGGATCGGAATTTCAACTTGACGCGCCGCGACAGCAGCCGGCCGATCCTCCGTTCCATTTGGGCGCTCGCAAGCCGGGCCGCCTGTTCTACGGCGGTGAGCGGCCGCGCCCCCCGCGCCAGGGGGACTTCGCGCTGCGACTGTGATCGCAACGTGGGGCTCCGGCGGTCGCCGGGGTCCTCTCGAGCCGCGTCCGGACCGGCCGGTGGTTCCCGTTTCGGCACCCCTCCCCGCTTTGTCTTCGCGCGGGAAACCCGCGGCCCGGCCTTCCGGCGGGGCTTGGGCCGCCCGGCGCGGCGGCGGGCTCGTTTCATGCCGCGGCGGGGCCGGGCTCCATCATGACGGCAGCACCCGCCACAACTCGTCGCGGGCCGGCGGCGTGAGCGGTGCCTCCCGCCCGGCCCGGCGGAGCCGGCATTCGCCTGGCGCCAGCGTCCCGATCAGCGTGGCCGGCACCCCGACGCCTGTGATTGCCGCGGTGGTGCGATCCGGATCGGGGGTCGCCACGAGCAGCGCACCGCTGCCGATCAAGGCGAGCGGATCGACGCCGAGGACGTCGCAGACGGCCCGTGTTTCCGACAGCACCGGCACCCGGTCGGCGTCGAGCACGACGCCGAGCCCCGATGCGGCGGCCAGTTCGTACACCGCGCCGAGCACGCCGCCCTCCGTGACGTCATGCATGGCATGCGCGCCGGCGGCCGCGGCGGCGCGGGCCTCGGGCAGAACGCTCAGGCGCTCCCGCAGCGCGCGGGCGCGCGACAGCGTCTCCTCGCCGACCGCCGGCAGGAGGTCCGGCCGGCGGGCATCCGCCAAGATGGCGGTGCCTTCGATCGCGGCCGCCTTGGTCAGCACCACCGCGTCGCCGGGTTCCGCGGCGCCGCTGCGGAGGAGGCGATCGCGCATCACCCGGCCTAATGCCGTTACGATGATGATGGTGCGCGCGATGCCGCCGACGACCTCGCTGTGCCCGCCGGCGATTTCGACGCCGAGCGAGGCGGCCGCCGCGGCGGCGTCGCGCATGACGCGGGCCAGATCCTCCGCCGCCCGCTCGGGCGCGAGCAGCACCGTGAGCAACACGGCCACCGGGTCCGCCCCCGCGGCCGCGAGGTCGTTGGTTCCGATCAGGACGGCATACCACCCAAGATCGGCTCCGGCGCCGGTGATGGGATCGGTCGTCACCGCGGCGAGGCCGGGGCCAAAATCGACCACCGCGCAGTCCTCGCCGAACGCGGCATGCACCAGCACGTCGGACCGCCGTGTCCCGAGATGCCGGTACACGAGCGCGTCAAGCATGTCCGGTGGAACTTTCCCGATCGGCAGCGCGTGGTCGCGCCGGTCACCCATCGCAAGCTCGCTTTAAAGCGTGATCACAGGAACACCGGGGGCTGCGCCGAATGAACGAGCGGCTCCCCATGGCCGAGACCGCCTTTGTCCTCATCAACCTCGATCGCGGCACCCCCGCGGAAGTGGCCCGCCTGATCCGCGCGCTTCCGGGGGTGGCCCAGGCGCACGCGGTGATGGGCGACTACGACGTGCTGGCTGTGATTCACGCGGATCTCACGCGGGACATCTCCGCGCTCGTGGACGCGCACATCCGGACGATCGACGGCGTCGCGAAAATCGTGACCTGCGTCACCGTCCCCACGTAGCCGCCCGACACGACGCGCCGGCGCACGGGGCGGGACGGGGGTTATACCGTGACGCGCGGCGTGATGACCGTCATCGTCTGCAGGATCTCCAGCGCGACCTCGAGCGCCCGCAGGCCGTCCTCCCCCGACACCAGGGGCGCCGTCTCGCCCCGGACGCACTGGACGAAGTGCGTCAGCTCCGCGCGTAGCGGCTCCCCGGCGGGCACGACGAGCCGTTGCTCCGTCCCGTCCCGCCGGACGGTGAGCTGCTGGCTCAGATAATTGAGATGGATGAAGCCGTGGGGCAGCGTGATCTCGAGTTCCGCGGCCTTCACGGGGGAGACACGGCTCGCGACGAAGCTCGCCATGCACCCGTTGCGCAGCGTCAGGTGGGCCACCGCCAGGTCTTCGTCGTCCCCGTGGATCGCGGCACCGACCGCGCTCACGCGTGACGCGGGCGCGCGTATCAGGTGCAGGACGATGTCGAGGTCATGGATCATGAGGTCGAGCACGACGCCGACATCCATGATCCGTCGAGGATTCCAGGGCCGGACGCGCCGGACTTGGAGGAACAGGGGATCCGTGACGAGATCACGCAGGCGCTGGACGGCCGGCTTGAACCGCTCCACGTGTCCCACGAGCAACACCAGGCCGCGGCGCTCCGCAATCTCCACCAGCTCGGCCGCTTCGTCGACGCTGGTCGTGATCGGCTTCTCGACGAGCACGTGAATGTCGTGTTCCAGGAAGTCGCGCGCGATCTCGTAGTGCAGCGCCGTGGGGACGACGAGGCTGACCGCGTCCACCCGGGCGAACAAATCGCGGTAGTCCTGCGATCCCACCGTGGCGTAGCGTCGGGCGAAATTTGTGGCCTCGCGGGCGGCGGTGTCGACGACCCCGGCCAGGACCGTGCCGGGCAACTGATGGTATATGCGCACGTGGTGCTGGCCCCATTGGCCCAGGCCCACGACGCCGAGGCGGATCGGTCCGCCCATGGCCACCTCCATGTTAGAACGCGTCGGGATCGAACCGGCGCACGGCCCCCACGATCCGGTCGACGTCCTCCTCCCCGAGCGCCGGGTGGACCGGCAGGCTGAGCACCTGCTCGGCGGCCCGCGCGGCTTCGGGGCACCGGCTGCCGCCGTAACGGCCGCGGTACAAGGGCGTCTCGTGAATCGGCACCGGATAGTAAATCCGCGTTCCGACGCCCTCCGCCTCGAGATGGCGACGCAGCCGGGCGCGCCCGCGCGCGACCCGCACCGTGTATTGATGGTAGACGTGCGTGTACCCCTCTGGCTCGGACGGGCACGTGAGCCATCCCAGGCCGGCGAGGCCCGCCGTCAACCGGGCCGCATTGTGCCGCCGGCGGACGTTCCAGCCCTCGAGCCGGCTCAACTGCCCCACTCCGAGCGCGGCGGCGATCTCCGTCATCCGGTAGTTGTAACCCACAGCCTCGTACACGTACTGCTGGCGCTCGCCGCCGCGGACGAACAGGCGCGCGCGGTCCGCCACGTCGGCCTGGCCCGTCGTCACCATGCCGCCCTCGCCCGTCGTCATGTTTTTGGAGGGATAGAAGCTGAACGCCGCCGCGCGCCCGAAGCCGCCGGCGCGTCGTCCCTGGAACGCCGCGCCGTGCGCCTGGGCCGCGTCCTCGATCAGCACGGTTCCAAACGACTGCGCAAGCGCCTCGAACCGGTCCATCGCACACGGCAGCCCGTACAGGTGCACCACCAGGATGCCGCGCGCGCCGGGCGTGCGGCGGAGGACGTCCGCCGCGGCCTCGGGGTCCAGGTTGAACGTACGCGGATCGATGTCCGCAAAGACCGGCTCCGCCCCGCAGGACAGAATTGTGCTCGCCGTGGCCCCGTAGGAAAACGGGGTGGTGACGACCCGGTCTCCCGGCCCGATCCCGGCGGCCCGGAGCGCCGCCATGAGGGCCGTCGTGCCGGAACTGGCCGCGACCGCGTGGGGCGTGCCCACATACGCCGCGAACTCACGCTCGAACTCCGCCACCCGCGGGCCGGCGACGAACTGCCCGGAATCGAGGACCTCGAGGACGCGGCGCTTGTCCTCGTCGGAAATGAGAGGCCGGGCGATCGGGATCAGGTGACGCGAGGTCGTCGGCATCATCCTTGGTGACCGAACGACTGTTCTGCACCTCGCCGGCATTTCCTGCGCGGGCGCCCCCGCCCGCGACCCCGCTGCGGGACCGGCTTCACGCGCCGGCCTCGACCTGCTGTTGAAGCGCCCGAAGCATGCCGTCGATGTTCTCGCGCATTTTGACCCGCAGCAGACCGCTCAGCAGGCGGCCGATCAACGGGATTCCGAACTCGAACTCGACGGTGATCGTCGTGCGGGTCGCCGCCCCGTCCGCGGCGAACTCCCACCTGCCTTCGTACCGATCAAAATCCCCCTCCCGCTGGCGGAAGCCGCACCGGTGGGCCGCGTCGTCCCATACGTCTTCTTCCACCCAGCGGATGCGCCGTCCCTCGACGCTCCCGACCCACTCCGTCAGCGTCGGCACCTCGCCGCGCCGTTCCAGCACCGTGACCCGCTCGAGGTCGGGCATGAACTTTGGGAAATCCTCCACGCGCCGGGCGCGCGCGTACACTACTTCGAGCGGTGCCCGGATGACGATCGAGGCGCTGACCTCAGGCATGGATGTGCCTCCCCGTCCGGCGACGAGCCGATGAGCCCGACGCGGGAATCCTCATCGCCCGCCGCCTACGT
This sequence comes from bacterium, assembly GCA_035945995.1. Classification (NCBI taxonomy): domain Bacteria; species bacterium. The sequence continues at coordinate 31,770 of DASYZR010000106.1, read as the reverse complement.
CGAGGATCGCGCCGGTCGTATAGGATGCAGCCGGCGACAACAGCCAGAGGATCGCTTCCGCAACCTCTCCGGCCGTTCCCGCCCGCCCGATAGGGACCGTCGGGGCGAGGCGCGCCGCCCGGCCCGGCTCGCCGGCCGTCGCATGCATCTCGGTCTCGATCAGCCCGGGCCGAACCGCGTTTACGCGGATCCCCTCCGCGCCAACCTCACGTGCCAGGCCGATCGTGAAGCTCTCGACGGCCCCCTTGGTCGCGGCATAGTGCACCCATTCGCCGGCGCCGCCCAGGCGCGCGGCCGCGGACGAAAGATTGACAATGACACCGCCCTGTCCGCCGTGGCGTCGGGACATCCGGCGTACCGCTTCGCGCGCGCACAGGATGGTCCCGGTCACGTTGATGCCGAGCACGCGCGACAGTTCGCTCCCCGTGAGGGCGTCCAGCCGCCCCGGCCGGCCCGACACACCCGCGTTGTTCACGAGCGCGGTCACCGAGCCCAATACGCGCGCCGCTTCCTCGAACAACGCCACCACGTCCTCTTCTTTGGAGACGTCGCCCTTGAACGCACGGGCCCGCCCTTCCGCGCGCTCGATGTCTCGGACCACGTCGAGCGCGCTCCCGCCGTCCCGGACATAGTTGACGGCGACCGCGTAGCCGCGGGCGCCTGCGAGCCGTGCCACCGCGGCCCCGATTCCACGGCCGGCACCCGTCACCACCACAACCTGGCTGCCGCTAGGCATGCAGTTCGAGGACGTCGCCGTCCTCCAGGACATGCTCGTGCTGAACCATCTGGCCCTCGTACGTGCGGCCGCCACCCCCCGCGGAGTCGTGGCTTCCCCAGACCCGCGCGTACTTGAGCCGCTCGCCGAAGTCTTTGTGGACCACCGCGGCGGCTTCCTCAACCGTGATGCCGCGCCGGAACACGTAGGGCACCGACTTGTCCGCGCGGCGGCCCGGCGCCTTGGTGTAGACGCGGATCACGCCGAGCAGCCGGAACAACTCCGGCTTCAGCGTCTCCAGCCCCTCGCCGAGTTCCGCCGAGACAGGCAGGATGTCGAAGCGCGCGCCGTAGGCCTCGCGGAGCAGTTCGAGGCGGACGCCTGCGTCCGGGGCGTCGCTCTTCGTCGCGACGAGCAGGGCCGGCGTCGTGCCCTGTTGTCCCCGGCGACGGACGAACTCGACGCGGCCTTCCGCCGTGAGCGCCATGACACCATCCATCGAGGCGAGCAGATCGTCGTCGGCGAGATCCGCCACGAGCAGGGCGCCGTCGGCCTGCCGGATGAGCGCGAACAGCCACGGCTCGGCGGTCTCGGGCGCGATCGGCGGCAGGTCGACCAACTGGATCTTGATATCCTCGAACGGCACCATCCCCGGCAAGGGTGTCCGGGTCGCGAACGGGTACGGCGCAACGACGGGGTTCGCGTTGGTCAACGCGGCGAGCAGGCGCGACTTGCCCGCGTTCGGCGCTCCGACGAGCGCCACCTGGCCGGCGCCCTCCCGCGGCACGTGGTGCCACGTCGGCCCCTTGGCGGCGGATTTCCGGCTGCGGGCGGCTTCGGTCCGCACCTTCGCCATGCGCCGGCGGATGTCCGCGCGCATGTGCTCGGTTCCCTTGTGCTTGGGGATCGTGGCCATCATGGCTTCCAGCGCTTCGAGCTGCTCGTCCGGCGTGGTGGCCTGCCGGAATCGGCGCTCGGCTTCGAGATATTGCGGTGTCAGATTCGCGGGCATAGCGCTCGCGAGTTATTGTAGCGTCTCGGCGCTCCCGGCGGCCACACCGAGGTACGCTTCTTTCACCCGCGGACTCCGCAAGAGCGCGCTCGCGGTGTCGGCGAGCGCGATGTGGCCCGTCTCCATGACATACCCGCGGTCGGCGTGCTCCAGGGCGACGGCGACGTCCTGCTCGACGAGCAGAAGACTCGTGCCGCGCCCGCGCAGCCGGTCGACGGCGTCCATGAGCCCCTGGACCGCGATGGGGGCGAGCCCCAGCGACGGCTCATCGATCAGCAGCAGCTGCGGCCGGGCCATGAGCGCGCGGGCCAGGGCGGCCATCTGCTGCTCGCCGCCGCTCAACTGGCCGGCCGTCAGATGAAGGCGCTCCCCCAGGACCGGGAATAGGTCGAGGACGTCGCGGAGGTCCGCGGCGATCGCCCCGCGGTCCGTGCGGGCGTAGGCGCCGACGAGGAGGTTCTCCTGCAGTGTCAGATCCGCGAAGAGGCGCCGGCCCTGGGGCACGTGCGCCATTCCCAGCCGGACGATCGCCTCGGGCGGTAGTCCGGCGATGTCTCGCCCGTCCCAGCGTACGTTGCCGCGCCACGGCCGCAGCAGGCCGGAGACGGCGCGCAGCAGCGTCGACTTGCCGGCGCCGTTGCTGCCGACGAGCGCGACCACTTCCCCCCGCCGCACCTCGAGCGTGACGTCCCAGAGGACCTGGACGCCGCCGTAGCCGGCATCGAGGCGCTCGACGTGGAGGAGTGGAGCCGGGGCCGCACCGCCTCCCCCTTCGTGGGACTGTCGCCGCGAAGACGGGGCCGCACCGCCCCGCGAAGACGGGGTCATCGCGACCCCGGCCCGCCGCGCAACGCGTGGCGCGGTCCCAGATACGCGTCGATGACGGCGGGATCGGACGTCACCTGCTGCGGGGATCCCTCCGCGATCTTCGAGCCGTGGTGAAGCACGACGACGCGCCGGCACAGCCCCATCACGACGCGCAGCACGTGCTCGATCACGAGCAGCGTGATCCCCTGCGCGTTGATGCGGCGGAGCAGCGCCATGTCCGCGTCGGTCTCTGCGTGCGTGAGCCCGGCCATCACCTCATCGAGGAGCATGAGGCGCGGACGCAGCGCGATCGCCTTGGCGAGCTCGAGCCGGCGGAGGTCGGGGGTCGTCAACACGCGCGCCGGAAGGTCGCGCTTCGCGGCGAGCCCGACGGCCTCCAGCACCTCGTCCGCCCGGCGGAGCGCGTCGGCGACGCCGGCGGCGGGCGCCGCGCGGAACAGCAGCGGCACCGCGACGTTCTGGCGGACCGACATGTTGCGGAACGGCTGCGCGATCTGGAACGTCCGGGCGATGCCGAGCCGCGCGATCGCCGCGGGGCGCCGGCCCGTGATGTCCGACCCGGCGAACTCGACGCGGCCGGCGGTCGGCGCCTCCATGCCCGTAATGACGTTCACGAGCGTACTCTTCCCGGCGCCGTTCGGACCGATGAGCCCGACGATCTCGCCGGGTTCGATCGCGAGGTCGACCCGGTGGACGGCCGCCAGGCGGCCGAAGAACTTCGTCACCCCCATCGCCGTGAGGAGCGGCACTAGACCCGGTTCTCCTGCAGCGCGTCGCGAATCGACGCGCGCAGCCCCGCCGGCCCGCCCTCGCCCGAGGAGGCCCGGAAGAGTTCGGCCAGCCCCCGCGGAGCGAAGATGACCAGCACGCAGACAAGCGCGCCGAAGAAGACGTTGTGGAGAAACAGCGAGACGTTGGTCAGGGCGACGTCGAGCGTCTTGAGAATAATCGCGCCGGCGACGGGCCCGAAGACCGTTCCGGGCCCGCCGAAGAGGGCCATGACCACCGCCTGGACCGTGAAGTCGATGTTGAAGACGCTGAGCGGCTCGATGAACGTGAGCCAATACGCGTAGATGCCTCCGGCGGCGGCGAACAGGAACGCGTTCGCCGCGTACGCCAGGATTTTGTAGGGCAGAGGTTCGATGCCGAGGACCTGGGCGGCGTCCTGATTCTCGCGGATCGCCGCGATCGCATAGCCGGCCCGCGTGCGCGGCAGCGCGAACCCGGCGGAGACCGACAGCACGAGCGCGGCGAGCATCCAGTAGTAGAAGATCTTGAAGTCGCTCGCCGCCGGCAGGTTCATCCCCGATCCCCCGCCGGTGATCTCGAGGTTCGCGGTGAGCTGCCGCAGGACAAACATGAAGCCGAGCGTCGCGATGGCAAAGTAGTGGCCGCGCAGCCGGAGCAGCAGGGCGCCCATACCAGTCGCCGCGGCCGCGGCCACCACGCAACCGGCGGGCAGCGCCGCCGCGAACGGCAGGTGGGCCCGCACCATGACGATGCCGGTCGTGTAGGCGCCGATGCCGAGGAACGCCGCGCCGCCGAAGTCGGGGTAGCCGGTGTAGCCGCCGATGAGGTTCCACGCTGAGGCGAGGATGCCGAACAAGAAGATGCCGGTGAGGATCCGGACGTAGTAGGTGTTGAGGACGCCGGGCAGCGCAAGTGCCACGACCAGGACGGCCGCCGGGACGGCGAGGCCGCGCAAGTCGCGCCCCGTCTCGCGCGGGACCTCCGGCCGCTCCGCGTCCTCCTGCCCCGTCTCGCGCGGGACCTCCGGCCGCTTCGCGTCCTCCTGCCCCGTCTCGCGCGGGACCTGCCCCGTCATCCGCGAAACCGCGCCGCGCGTCCAAGCAGCCCGGCGGGACGCACGAGCAGGACGAGGATCAACGCGCTGAACGCCACGATGTAGTCGTAGTTGGGGCCGAGCCAGCCCGCGGCGTACGTCGTCAGCAGGCCGAAGATCAGCCCGCCCACCAAGGCGCCGGCGACGCTGCCGAGGCCGCCGAGCACGCAGACCACGAAGCCGATGAAGGTGTAGTTGGCGCCCATCGCCGGGTAGATGGGAAAGCTCATGCCGGCCAGCCCCCCGGCGATCCCGGCCGTCGCGAGTGCGATCGCGAACGTGATCGCGTAGACGTGGCCGATCGGAATCCCCATCAGGCGCGCCGCTTCCTGATCCGACGCCGTGGCCCGGATCGCGCTCCCGAGGCGCGTCCGGCTCATGAGGAGGTGCAGGAGCACGGCGACGAGCAGCGCCGCGCCGAGCGTCATGAGGCGGATGGCCGGGACGATCACGGGCCCGAGGTGCAGGCTCCGGCCGGAGTAGGCCGTCGTGATGGCCCGCACGTCGGCCGTCCACGCCGCGAGGGCGATGTTCGTGATCAGCAGCTCAAAGCCGAACGTCAGCAGAAACGTGATCAAGAACGACGCGCGGATGACCTGGTTGACCACCACGCGCTGTAGCCCGTAACCGAGGACGAACAGGGCCGCACCCGCAAGCGGCAGTGCCGCAAACGGGTCGATGCCGTAGAGCGTAAACAGCCAGTAGGTCGTGTACGCGCCCAGCATCACAAACGCGCCGTGCGCAATGTTGATGACGTTGAGCACGCCCCACACCAGGGACATGCCGAGGCCGACGGTGGCGTAGGTGCCGCCGATCAGCAGGCCGTTGACCGCGTTTTGTAACGCGATCTGGGCTGCCGGGCTCACCGGCGAGAGTCCCACGAAGGGGGAGGCAGCGCAGCCCCGGCTTCGCGGACCGGAACGGCCCCCCGCACCGCGGCCTCAGGATTTCTTGCGGCTACTTGCGCGCCGTCCACACCGGCGTCGGGTACATCGTCTTGGCGGCCGCGACGTTTCCGGGCCAGACCGTCACCACTTTGCCGTGCTGGATCTGGACGGTGACCATCGGCTTGTAGACGTTCAGGCCCTTCTCATTGAACTTGATCCGGCCGTAGAACGTCGTGACGTCGAGCGCGGCGAGGGCGTCCCTCACCTTCTGCCGGTCGATGCCGCCGGCGTTTTGGATCGCCAGTTGCAGGGCGAGGCCGCCCGCCGACCCGTTCGCGGCATGGTAGTCTGGCTCGAAGCCGTAGCGCTTCATGAACACCTGGGCGTACTGGCGGGTGCTTCCGAAGAGCGGCCCGGTGTACTTGACATCGGGCGTCCACTGGGACGAGGCGAAGACGTACTCGGCCGCCGGCCCGAGCGCCTTGACGAAGTCCGGCGTCGTCGGGCCCACCGTGAATCCGAAGAACTTCGCGTTCACTTCCAGACTCTGCGCCTGCCGCATCGTGAGGAGGGATTCTTGCAAATGTCCGGACCCGATGAGAACGTCTGCGCCGGCGGCCTTGACGGCGGTGAGCGCCGCGCTCAGGTCGTTCGCGCCGACCGGATACTTCTGGAAGTAGACGACGCGGAGCCCGTTGTGGTCGGCCCAATCCTTCGCTCCGTTCGCGACCTCGAGTGAGAACAGATCGTCGGCGGAGACGATCGCCACGGTCGTCGGCCTGGGCGACAACGAGGTCGCGGCCTTGAGCATGGCCGCCGCGTAATCGGCGGCCGGACTGGTGACCCCGAAGACGTACTTGTAGCCCTGCTCGAAGATTTTCACCGCGGCGCCGTTCGAGTCGACCATGGGCACCTTGTACTTGTCGGCGATGCCGGCGTCGGCAAACGTGGCCGGGCTGCCGTAGGGCCCGAGCAGCAGCGCGACGTGGTCCTGGGTGATGAGCCGGTCGGTAAGTTCGGCCGAGGTCTGCGGCTTGCTCTGGTCGTCGTAATACACGATCTGGACTTTATATGTCTGTCCGCCGGCTTTGATCCCGCCGCGGGCGTTCACGGTCTCCGCCCAGAGGTCGTACCCCTGTTTGGCCAGGGCGCCTTCCCGGGCGTCCGCGCCGGTTGCGGCGAGCGGCGCGCCGAGTTTGAGGATCTCGGCACCGTGCAGCGCGCCCGCGGTGACGCCGAGCGCGCCCATGGCGACCATCGCGGCGATCGCGATCCCTACGCGGCTCTTGGCACGCACCATGCCCATCCCTCCCCGTCGGCGCCCCATCGGGCGCCGGTAGAGTTCACGACGCTTTACCCGCGAGACGCGGCCGCACCTGCTCTGCGAGGAGCCGCATCGCGCCGGTGACCACGTCGGGCGGCATGCCGGGGAAATTGACGCGGAAGATCATCGTCGTCGCCCCGGTGAGCTCGGCGCACCGGGTGATCTCGTCCGCGCATCGCGCGGGGTCGCCCAGGATGAATCGGTCCTGCGCGAGGCCCTCGAAGGCCTGCGTCATGTCGTCGCCGGCCGGCAGGGCCCTGTGCTGTCCCCAGGCCACGTACGCGTCGTATTTCTTCTCGATGTAGGGACGCGCCAGGTCGATCGCCCGGGCCGAGGTCTCCGCGACGAACAGTTCGCGGCGCATCGGCAGTTCCGCCGGGACAGGCCGGCCGAACCGCTCCAGGGCCGCGCGGTAGATACCGATCTGCCGCGTGATCGTCCCGAGCGTCGCATGCGGGTTGATCACCCAGGCGTCGCCGATCTCTGCGGCGCGCGCCACCGCCCGGTCGTTATTCGCGGCCATCCAGACGGGCGGGCCCGGCCGCTGCACGGGGCGCAGACCGATGCGCGCGCCGTCGAGACGGCAGTAGGGCGTGTCGAGCGTCGCGGGTCCGCCGGCCCAGAGCTCGCGGATGACGCGCAGGTGGGCGCGCAGCCGGTGGACGCGTTCGCCGGGCGCCACCCCAAAGGCGCGGTCTTCGACGTCGCGGTAGCCGAGACCGACGCCGAAGATGAACCGGCCGCCGGTGATGACGTCGAGAGTGGCCGTCTCCTCGGCGATCGCGACCGGATTGAGGAGCGGCAGCAGGTAGATGGAGACGCCGATCCGCATCGTCCCGGCCTCGGCCGCCGCCCGCGCGACCGAGACGGCCGGCTGCAGCATCGCGAATTCACCGACGAGGTAGTGCTGCCCGAAGACGATCAGGTCGAACCCCAGGCTCCGGGCCAGCCGGACCTGGTCGAGGATCTCGCCCCAGCGGCCCACGAGTGAATCGGCCGGCGGGTGCTGGTTGACGAGCATCAAGCCGAGGCGCATGATCAGGCTTTCGCATCGGCGCCCCGCCCGGCCTCCGCGGGCCGGAGGCGCCCGGCGCTGAGGTACCGTGACGGCAGCGTGTGGCCGATGATCGCGGCGAGCCAGTGCGACGTGACGGCGACCGCGTCCAGGTCGACGCCGGTCTCCACCCCCATTCCGTGCAGCATGTAGAGGAGGTCCTCAGTGGCGAGGTTGCCGGAGGCGCCCGGCGCGTAGGGACAGCCGCCCAGGCCGCCGGCGGCCGCATCGACGGTTGTCACCCCGGCCGCCAGCGCCGTCAGCACATTCGCGAGCGCGGTGCCGCGGGTATCGTGCAGGTGGACCGCGAGGCGCTCCACCGGCACGTCGCGGGCCACGGTCTCGATGAGCGCCCCCACCTCATCGGGCGTCGCCGCACCGATCGTATCGCTGAGGGCGATTTCGTAGCACCCTATCCGGGCGAGCGCAACCGCGACACGGCGGACGGTCTCGGGGGCCACCCGGCCGGTGTACGGACACCACCAGGCCGTCGAGACGTACGCCCGAACGCGCCGGCCATGGTCCGCCGCCATCGCGAGCACCTCGCGAAACTGGACCAGCGATTCGGCGACGTTCATCCCGATGTTGCGGCGGGCAAACGCATCGGAGGCGGCGGTGAATACCGCCACCTCGGCGGTCCCGCAGGCAAGGGCGCGCACCATGCCCCGGCGGTTGGGGACGAGCGCGGAGAGGATCGGCCCTCCCTCCGGTGGGACCTGTCCCCCCTGCGGGACGAGGCGTCGGAACAGCGCGTCGGTCCCCGCCATCTGGGGGACGCGGTCCTCTCGCACGAACGCGCCCGCCTCGATCGCCGGCAGCCCGCACGCGGCGAGCCGGGTGACGAACTCGACCTTCCGGTCGAGCGACAGCACCGCCGTCTCGTTCTGCAGGCCGTCGCGCGGTCCGACCTCGACGACGCGCACGCGGCGCGGATTCACCGGCCCGGTTCCTCCGGCGTGAGCTCCGCGACGACGGCGCCGGCCTCGATCTGGTCGCCGGCGCGCACGCGGAGCGCCAGGACCCGGCCGGCGTGGGGCGCGCGAATCACGTGTTCCATCTTCATCGCCTCGACGATGACGATCGGCTGCCCTGCGGCGACGAGGTCGCCCTCCCCGACGGCCACCTGAGTCACGGCGCCCGGCATCGGCGCCTCGAGCCATTCCGGCCGCGTTGCCGCGGGGGGCCGGGGCCGGACCGCGTCGATTCGGACCGCGAGCGTCTCCCCGTCGACGTGGATCCAGCGGGTCCCCGCCTCGTCGATGGTGCGAACGAGGCGGGCCGGGCCGTCGTCGATGATCGCGCGCCAGACGGTGCCGTCCAGCCGCTCGAGGCGCACGCGCACCTCGCGGCCGCCGAGCCGTACCGTGATCTCGGCTCCGTGCACGGTGACCTGCGCGGTCAGACGCGCGCGGCGCACGAGCAGCGCGATCTCAGTCATCGGACTGCTGGCCTGATCCGAGGCGCCACCCCGACCCCGCGTCCCACGGATCGGGGAGCCGGTCGCGGTCTCGCCGCTCCCGGGTCCCCTCCTGGTCCCGGGGAGCCCGATCACCCGGCGGCGCGTCCGCCGACAGCGCGGCGGCTACGGCGAGCGCCCCCGCGGATGCCTCGGGTTGCCAGCCCGCGAAGTACCGGTCGAGAAAGTCGGTGGTCGTTTCGGCCCGCCGGAAGGCCTCGTGCCGGATCACGTCGCGAAGAAACGCCAGGTTCGTGCCGCAGCCGAGGATCACGTACGCGCGCAGGGCCTGGTCCATGCGTGCGATCGCGCCGGCGCGCGACCGGTCCCACACGATCACCTTGGCGAGCAGAGAGTCGTACGCCGCCGGGACGCGCCAGCCTTGCCGTAGCCCGGAGTCGACGCGGACGCCGGGGCCGCCCGGCTCGTCCAGGACGAGAATCGGCCCGGGTGACGGCCGGAATCCCTCCGCCGGGTCCTCCGCGCAAACGCGGCATTCGATCGCATGCCCCCGCGGCTCGGGCGATTCGCCGAGCGAGAGGCCGGCCGCGTCGCCGCTTCCGGACAGGGGCTCTCCGGCGGCGATTCGTAGCTGCGCTTTGACGAGGTCCACGCCGGTGACAAGTTCGGTGACCGGATGCTCGACCTGCAGCCGCGTGTTGACCTCGAGAAAATAGAACCGCCCGTCGGGCGCGAGCAGGAACTCCACGGTGCCGGCGTTGACGTAGCCCGCCGCCCGGGCCACGGCGACGGCGGCGGCCGCCAGCCGGCCGCGGAGGTCCCCGTCGACGTACGGCGACGGCGCCTCTTCCACCAGTTTCTGGTGACGCCGCTGCACGCTGCACTCGCGTTCGCCGAGCGCGAGCGCGTGTCCGTGCGCGTCCGCCAGGATCTGGACCTCGACGTGGCGGACGTCGGGGAGCCGACGCTCGAGGAACAGCCGCCCGTCCCCGAAGGCCGCGCGTGCCTCCCGCTCCGCGAGTTCGAGCGCCGGGCGGAGGTCCGCCGGACGTTCGACCACGCGCATGCCGCGGCCGCCGCCGCCGGCCGCCGCCTTGACGACCACCGGGTACCCGAGCGTTTGAGCCGCCGCGGCCAAAGCGTCCGCGCTGCCGTCGCCGCCGCCCCCCGCAACCGTGGGGACGCCCGCCGCCTCGGCGAGCGTACGCGCCGCGGTCTTGTCGCCCAGCCGGGCGATCACCGCGGCGGGCGGCCCGATGAAGCGCAGCCCGGCGCCGGCGACCGCCTCCGCAAAGGCGGACGACTCCGCGAGGAATCCGTACCCGGGGTGGACGGCATCCGCGCCCGATTGCCGCGCCGCGTCGAGAAGGCGGCCGACGTGCAGGTAGCTCTCGGCCGGATCGGCGGGCCCGAGGTGCAGGGTGCGGTCCGCCAGCCGCGCGTGGGGGGCATCGAGGTCCGCGTCGCTCGCGACGGCCACCACCTCGAGGCCGAGCTCGCGGCAGGCGCGGATGATCCGCACGGCGATTTCCCCGCGGTTGGCCACGAGGATCCGGCGCAGGCCGCGGTCGGGCGGGTCTGCGCGCGCCGCCACGCGGCTACATCCGGAAGACGCCCGGGCGCATCCCGTCGATCGGCGCGTTGAGCGTCGCCGACAGGGCGAGGGCGAGCACGGTGCGTGTCTCCGCCGGATCGATGATGCCGTCGTCCCACAGGCGCGCCGTGCTGTAGTAGGGATCGCCTTCCGTCTCATACTTCGCCAGGATCGGCTGGACGAGCGCCTCTCCGTCGGCGGGAGACATCGTGCGGCCTTCGCGCCGCAACTGGTCGCGCTTGACGGTCAGCAGCACCGTGGCCGCCTGTTCCCCGCCCATCACCGAGATGCGGGCGTTGGGCCACATCCACAAGAATCGCGGGTCGTAGGCCCGGCCGCACATCGCGTAGTTCCCGGCGCCGTACGAGCCGCCGATGATGACGGTCACGCGCGGCACCCCGCTGGTCGCGACGGCGTGCACCATCTTGGCCCCCGCGCGGGCGATCCCGGCGGCCTCGTATTGGCGGCCGACGATGAACCCGGTGATGTTTTGCAGGAAGAGAAGCGGGATCCGCCGCTGTCCGCAGAGCTCGATGAAGTGCGCGCCCTTCTCGGCGCTTTCGACGAAGAGCACGCCGTTGTTGGCCACGATGCCGACCGGAATGCCCTGAATGCGGGCGAAGCCGGTGACGAGCGTGGTGCCGTACAACGCCTTGAACTCCTGAAACCGGCTGCCATCGACGAGCCGGGCGATCACGTCCCGGGCGTCGAACTGCCGGCGGAGGTCCCGCGGCAGCACGCCGTAGATCTCGCGGGGATCGTAGCGCGGCTCTTCGGGCGGGGCGAGATCGAGGGCCGGTTGCTTGACGCGGTTGAGCGTGCCGGCGATGTCGCGGACGATCTCCATCGCGTGCGCGTCGTCGTCCGCCATGTGATCCGTGACGCCGCTCCGGCGGCAGTGCACGTCGGCGCCGCCGAGCTCTTCGGCCGAGACCTCCTCCCCCGTCGCCGCCCGCACGAGCGGCGGCCCGCCGAGGAACACGGTGCCGGTGCCGCGGACAATCACCGCTTCGTCGGCCATCGCCGGCACATAGGCGCCGCCGGCCGTGCACGAGCCCATGACCGCGGCGATCTGCGGGATGCCGTCCGCGGAGAGCACCGCCTGATGGTAGAAGATACGACCGAAGTGCTCGCGATCCGGAAAGACCTCGGCCTGCAGGGGCAGGAACGCGCCGCCGGAGTCGACGAGGTAGATGCAGGGGAGCCGGTTGTCGCGGGCGATCCGCTGCGCCCGGAGATGCTTCTTTACGGTCATCGGGTAGTACGTACCGCCCTTCACGGTCGCGTCGTTCGCGATGATCATGCACTCGAGCCCGCGCACACGCCCGATGCCGGCGACGAGCCCCGCGGCCGGCGCGTCGCCGCCGTACATTGCCCAGGCGGCCAGCGGCGCGATCTCGAGCAGCGGCGAGCCGGGATCCAGCAGCAGGTCGATGCGCTCGCGCGCGCTCAACTTGCCCCGCTCCCGCAGCCGGCGATGGGCGCGGTCGCCGCCCCCCGCCTTGATCTGAGCAAGGCGCTCCCCGAGCAGCCGCGCCAGACCTTCATGGTGCTCGCGATTGCTCTGAAATTCGGAGGAGCCGGTATCGACGTGCGAATCGAGGACGCCCATCGCCGCGACCTATTCCGCCCGGCGGCAAAGCCCCCCTCCCGGATGACCCGGCGCGCGCGGCATGGGCCGCGTCTGAAGGGTTTGCCCTCCCTCCGACGAATCGCCGGGGACGACTTACCCGGGGGACCCTCACGCTTCGACACGGACACCGTTGGTTCATCGCCCGTTGGGTGAACCTGCTGACCCGGCATCCGCTGCGCACCTTGGTGCTCATGGGCCTCATCGTGCAGGTCCTGGTCACGACGGCCGGCGCCGCGGTGATCTTCCGCGCGATCCTCGTGACCCGTCAGACGAGTGAACGCGTCGCCCGGACGAGCGAGGTCCGGAACGCCGCGGACCGGATGCTCGAAAGCTTCGTCGACGCCCAGGCCGGCGAGCGCGCCTTCCTCCTCACCGGCAACGAGCGGTTCCTGGCCGGGTACACCGACGCCCTGACGGCAGTGCCGCAGACCGCCGTGCGCCTCGCCGACCTCTTGGGGGGCGATACCGTGCAGGTGGGTCGCGTGCGCCGGCTCGTGTCGCTCTACACGCAGTGGTGCGATCAGGCCGCCCGGTCCGAGATCGCCGCGCGCCGCGCCGCACCGGCGGGCTACGCCGAAGCCGCCCGAGGTGCGGCCGCGGAAGCCGCCCGTTTGCGTCAGACGGCCGCCGCGTACGCCGCCTCGGGCGGCGAAGACAGCCTGCGCGTGGTTCGGGCGCAGGCGGCGTCGCTTCGGGACCACCTCACCGGCATGCTCCGCACGACGCCCCCGGCATCACCCGCGGCCACAGACTGGGCGCGGGCGCAGCGGCTGCTCGACGTCATGGCCGTCGCACGCCCCGCGTCGGCGCCGGCGCCGCTGCTGACGGCGGCGACGGTGGTCGAGGCGATCGTCCGGCGGCACGCGCTCGCCGCGGGCGCGGCGGAGTCGAGGGTCATGACGCTCATCACCCGGCGGAGCGGGCAGGTGTTTGCCGACAATTTCCGCCCGGTGTACGTGGCGTTCGGCGTCACCGAGGACGCCCGGCTCGCCGCGCAGGTGGCGCAGGGCCGCACGGCGACCCGGACGGCCGAAGGCGCCGCGCTGGCGCTTCCGGTGACGGTGGTCCTGCTGGTGCTCCTCGGGTTCTCGCATGCCGGCGCGGCCACGGACGCGATCGACCGCATCATCGAGGCCTCGCGGGGGATCGCCGACGGAGACCTCAGCCGCCGGGTGGCCGTGCGCCGCGGCGACGAGATCGGTCAGCTGGCGACCGCGTTCAACGAGATGGCGGAGCAGATGGCCACCCGTGCCCGCCAATCGGCCCTCGTGCAGCAGATGAGCGAGATGCTCGAGGCGAGCCCCTCGGTCGACGAGGCCTTGAGCGTCGCCAGCCGTTATGTCCAGGACCTGTTCCCCGGCACGGTCGGCGGCGTCTACCTGATCGCTGACTCGCGGGATGCGGCGGAGCTCGCGGCGTCGTGGGGCGCGGCGTTTGCGCTGCCGCCGGCCTTCGCGCCGGACGACTGCTGGGCCCTGCTGCGGGGTCTGCCGTACGCCGTTGACGTGCAGCGGGACGGGGTCTTGTGCCGCCACCTGCCGACCCAGCGCCCGGCCGCCAACCTCTGCCTACCCCTCACCTCGCAGGACGGCACCCTCGGCATTCTCCAGCTGAGCTTCCCGGCCGCACCCGCCGGGGACGTCGCGGCGCCTTCGTCGGCCGCGCTCGACTCCGCCCTCGCGCTCGCCCGCTCGATCAGCGACCGGGTGGGCCTCGCGATCGCGAACCTCAGGCTGCGCGAGTCGCTGCGGGCGCAGTCCATTCGCGATCCGCTCACCGGCGTCTTCAACCGCCGCTATCTCGAGGAGACGCTGGAACGCGAAATCCGGCGGGCGCAGCGGGGCGAGAATCCGCTCGGCCTCATCATCTTCGATCTCGACCGGTTCAAGCAATTCAACGATACCTACGGCCACGAAGCGGGCGACACGTTCCTGCGCGAACTCGGCGCGATGCTCCGCGACCGGTTCCGCCGCGACGATGTCGTCTGCCGCTACGGCGGCGAGGAGTTCGTCGTCGTCCTCCCGGATGCGACGCTCGAGTCTACGCTGCAGCGCGCCCGGTCGTTGGGCGAGGCGGTACGGGACCTGGCGGTGTCGTATCAGGGCCAGCCGCTCGGCGCCACGACGGCGTCGCTCGGCGTCGCCGCCTTCCCCCAGCACGGCGCGAGCGGTGAGGCGCTGCTCCGGGCGGCCGACGCCGCGTTGTATCGGGCCAAGCAAAACGGCCGCGCCCGCGCCGAAGCCGCGACCACCCCGATCTAAGTTCCCGGTTTACCGCCGGGGATCGAGGATGATCTTGATCGAGTCACCGGCGTCCGCCACGAGCCGGAAGCCGGCCGCGGCGGCCGAAAGGCCGAGCCGGTGCGTGATCATGTCGTCGACCTGGATCCGCCGGCGGTGGATGAGGTCGAGCGCCTCCGCGTAGTCCGCCGGTGCCGCGCCGTACGAGGTCGTCACCGTGAGATCCGTCCGGAAGAACGTCTGGTTGAACGGCACCGGCGGAAAGGCCGCGTCCGGCCCCGCGGGGGCAAACAGCATCACCGTGCCTCCGGGCTCGGCGCAGCGCAGCGCCTGGGCGATGGCCGTCACGGCGCCGGTGCAGACGATGACCAGGTCCGCCAGCCGCCCGCCGTTGGCCTCGCGCACCTGCGCGGCCAGGTCGGCCCCGGGCCGGAAGGCGGTCTCGGCGCCGAACCGGGCCGCGGCGGCGAGGCGGTAGTCCGAGAGATCCGTGGCGAGAACGCGCGCGGCGCCGGCCGCGCGGGCGGCCTTGATGTGGAGCAGCCCGATGATGCCGCTGCCGACGACGAAGACCGTCTCGTCCCGCCGCACCGGCGCGATCCGCTGCGCGCGCACGACGCAGGCCAGGGGCTCTACGAACACCGCCTGCTCGGCCGACACGTCGTCGGGCAGGCGGAACACGCCCCGGTCCACGTGAATCGCCGAGAGGCGCGCGTACTCGACGAAGCCGCCGGGGTCGAAGTTCGTCGCGTGGAGAGTCGCGCACATCGTGTGGTGACCGCGGAGGCAATGCCGGCAGGCATTGCAGGGCACATGGTGTGCCGCGGTAATGCGGTCGCCCGGCCGGTAGCCTCGAACGCTCACGCCCACCGAGGCGACCACGCCGCCGACTTCGTGCCCCAGCACGAGCGGTGCGCGGCCGCGGCGATACCATTCCATCACGTCGCTGCCGCAAATGCCGCTCGCGTCGATGCGCATCAGCAACTCGTCCGGACCGATGTCGGGGACCGGGCGGTCCTCGAGGCGGACGTCGTGATTCGTGTAGTATACTGCCGCCCGCATCATCCCGGGGTGCCGCCGCGCCCCGGCCGCATCCGCGAGGGGGTCACCGGCGTGCCGCCTGCTGCGGCTCCTCGGCGCGGGCCCGGCGGAACAGGCTCAGCGCGTCCTCCGGCGAGGCGTTGTCGTGCACGATGGCCCGAATCGCTTTGATCATCGCCACCGGCGCGGCGTGCTGCCAGATGTTCCGGCCCATGTCCACGCCCGCGGCGCCCTGCCGGATCGCCCGGGCGGTCAACTCAAACACGTCCAGCTCCGTCTCGAGTTTGGGGCCGCCGGCCACCACGAGCGGCACCGGGCAGCCTTCGACGACTGTGTCGAAGCCGTCGCAGTAGTATGTCTTCACGAGCTGCGCGCCCGCTTCGGCCGCGATCCGGCAGCAGAGACTGAGGTAGCGCGCGTCGCGCCGCGCGAGCTCCTTGCCGACGGCGGTGACCGCCAGCACCGGCATCCCGTATTCCAGCCCTTCACTCACGAGCGCGCCGAGGTTGAGCAGGGTCTCACGCTCGTGGCCGGTCCCGATGAAGATCGACAACGCGACGGCCGCGACGTTCAGCCGGACCGCGTCCTTCATCGTGGTCATGAGGCCTTCGTTCGAGAGGTCGTCGGCAAGGATGCTCGCGCCGCCGGAGACGCGCAGCACGATCGGCACCGCGGCCGAGGGTGGCACGGACGTCCGCACCACGCCCCGGGTGACCATGAGCGAATCCGCGAAGGGCAACAGCGGCCCGATCGTTGTGCGGGGCACTTCGAGGTTCGTCGTCGGCCCCATGAAGTATCCATGGTCGACGGCGAGCATCACGGTGCGGCCGGTGTCCGGCCGGATGATGCGGTCGAGCCGGTTGCGCATGCCCCAGTCCATGGGCCTCTCGCTTCGGCCCATGGGCCGCCGGGGCCTGCCGCGAAGCGGCGGCGGGGCTAGGTTAGAGCGGCACCTGCACGACGTTCAACTGGACGACGGTCGGCTGCGGGCACTGGGCGCAGGCGCCGGTCGGCGTGGGGCTGGGCGCGACGATGATCGACGGGGACGGCTGGGTCTTCGGCCCGATTTCCATCGTGCCGAGCTGCGGCGCCGGCGAATGCAGCACCGCGATGTGGCGCACAGAGGCGTGATGGGCCGGTAGCGCGGCCGCCCGCACGTTCGGCCTCACGGCGCGTGGCGCGGCCGCCCGCACGACCGGTCGGACCACCGGCGGCTTCCGCGGGCCGGCGGCGATCGTGCCGCTCCCTCCCGTGACAATAGCGGCGGTCGTCATGATCGCGGCCAGCATGAACGCGAGAACGTGTCTCATGGGTTCGCTCCATCCGGTTCGAATGGTCATGAGGGTATTTCCCCAAAAAATCGAGGGGCGGCCTGTGCCGGCGCCGAGCAATGCCGCGGCGGCGCGGGCGTCAGACGAGCAGCCGCCCGAAAATCGCCAGCACCTCCCACACGTACACTTGTGTCTCCGGGTACGGAGGGATGCCGCCGTAGTGCCGGACGGCGTTGTCGCCGGCATTGTACGCGGCGAGGGTCAGCGGCAGCGAATGGAACTGGGCATAGTCCACGCGGAGCAGCCGGGCCGAGCCGACGAGGTTCTGCCACGGATCGTGGGGATTCACGCCGAGCTCGGCGGCCGTCTTGGGCATCAGTTGGCCGAGTCCCCGTGCTCCCACCCGCGACACGGCACCCTGATCGAACCGGCTCTCGACGCAGACGAGCGCGGTCATGAGCCGCGAATCCACCCCCTCGTGGGCGGCGGCCTCACGAATCGCGCGGCCTTCCCATTGTGCCTGTCTCGCCGGGATGCGCGGGTTGGACGCGAGGATGAATTGCGCGATGCCGTCTGCGGTAGTCGTCCCGGCCGTGGTGGGATCGGGCGGGCGGCTCGGCTGGCCGAGGCGTGCGAGCCAGGCCAGCGCATAGTGCGCCTGGGCCGTCGTCGGATTCAGCAGCAGGACTTCTCGAAACCAGAGGCCCGCGTGGACGCTGTCGCCCCGCGCGAGCGTCACGGCACCCATCCACATCGCCGGCGTGGCGGACTCGGGCGACGCGGCCGCGGCCTTGGCGAACGCGTGTTGCGCCTGCGGCAGGTGCCCGGCCTCGTACGCTTCCCAGCCGGCCTGCAGCCAATCTTGGGCGCCCACGCCCTGGTTTGACAAGGCCGTGCCGCCGAGGAGAAGGACCGGGATGAGAAGCGCGGCGGTCCAGTGCAGGCGACGCCGATCGAACGGGCGACGCCCGTCTTCCTGCTGCATGCCTTCTCCCCCCGGGGCTCGAAGCAAACGTGCATAACGTAGCACGGGTCCGCAGAAGCCAGCAATACTGCGTACACCCGAGTTTCGGACACTTCAATTGACCCCCGGCGCGAGGGACGGGGTCACCGCCGTCCGAACGCGTGCTTGCGGGCTCGACCCGGGGATCGAAACGGCTATTTGAAGATAGATGTTTCGAGCTCGCGCGAGGTAATGAATTCGAGCAGCGCCGGGGTCCCCTCGTCGGTTTTCCTGACTGCCCGCTGAATGGCCGGGACGATCTCCCCCGGTGTCGTCACGCGCTCACCGTACCCGCCGAGGGCCTGCGCGAACGCCGCGTAGTTCCCGGAGATGTCCGTGCTGCGGTATTTTTCCGTCGAGACCGGCATCACGGGCAGCTCGATCGCCATGGACGAGTTGTTGAACAGCACGGAGAGAATCGGGATCCGCTCCCGGACCGCGGTCTCGAAATCCATCCCGGTGAACCCGATCGCGGCGTCGCCCCAGACGTTGATGCAGAGTTTCTGCGGCGCGTGGAGTTTGGCGCCCATCGCCAGCCCGAGGCCGTAGCCCAGCTGGGTCGTCTTCCCCCAGCCGATGTAGGACAGCGGGGACTCGGCCCGCCAGAACGGTGACAGCTGATCCCGCGGACTGCCCGCGTCGTGCGTGATCACGGTGTTGGGCACGTCCACGGTGCGCAGCAGATCCCGGATGACCCGGTACGGCGTTAGGGGGATCTCGTCCGATGCGAGCTTCGCCGTCCACTGCGCGAGCCATTCGGCCCGCGCGGTCTCGATCTTGCGGGCGAGGGCCGCTGCCCGGTCCCGCCGCGGTGCAGGCACCCGGTCCCGCACCGCGGCCAGCAATGCCTCAAGCACCAGCGCGGCATCGCCGATCACGACGTGCTCGACGGCGAGATCTTTGTTCACGTCGGCGGGGTCAAGGGTGGCGTGGATCAGGGTCTTGCCCTCCGGCATCGTCACGCCGTAATTGGTCGTGGCGAAGCTGCAACCGATGCCGAAGATCACGTCGCTGTCCCCAAGGAAGTCGTGCACCGGCTTCGGCATCGACCGGCCGCCGGAGCCGAGCGACAGCGGATGCGTCTCCGGAAACGCGCTCTTGCCCTGCAGGCTGGTCGTGACCGGCGCGCCGAGCCATTCGGCGAGCTCCTTCAGCCGGCCCCACGCGCGGGCGTAGTGGACGCCCTGCCCCGCATAGATGACCGGCCGGGCCGCCCCGACCAGCACCGCGGCGATCGCCTCGATCGCCGCCGGATCGGGTCCGACCCGGACGGCCACCGGAGGCCGGTAATCCACGGGTTCGGGAATGTCCGATGCCAGGACGTCGGTCGGAAACTCGATCAGCACCGGCCGCGGACGGCCGTTACGCACCTGGGTGAACGCGCGGCGCATCGCGGCGGGGGCTTCCGCCGGGAGCAGCACCTGCTCGGCCCACTTCGTGACATGCCGGTAGTTCAGCGCCGAGTTGAAGTTCGGCGCCACGTTGGTGAGCCGGCGCGGATAGCCGGCGGGCAGGACCACGATCGGAGATGAGTCGCCGTAAGCTTGCGCGACGGCGCCGAAGGAATTTTCGGCGCCCGGCCCGTGCTGCATCGCGAAGACGCCGATGCGCCGGCCCGATGAGAGCCGGCTCACCGCGTCGGCCATGTGGATGCCGGTGCGCTCCTGCCGGACGATGATCGTGCGGATGTCGGCCGCAGCCGCCGCTTCGATGATCGGGTTGACGGGGTAGCCGACGAGAAACTCCACGCCCTCGCGCTTCAGGATCTGGGCCACCGCCGTCGCGACCCTCACGCTCTCATCCCTCCCCCGCGCGCCTCTGCAGGCAGTTCTTGGGCGTGCGCGGCCCTTCCTCGTCCGGGCCCCAATGGTGTCTTGGCCGGCGCGGCCCGAACCGTGACTTCGCCGCGGGCACGGATCGTTACATTGCGGAGGTATGATGTTCGTAGGACACAGCCGGCTCGGCCGGGGGGGACGCGCGGATGGGACGCCCGCGGCATCGCGTACTGGTGGCAGCAGGGATTCTCGGTCTCGTGCTCGCCGTGGCCGGGTTTCCGTCGCCGGCACCGGCCGGCGCGGCGGTCGTGCAGGTGCAGCTCTTCACGAGCGCGGTGATCTTCTTCGTCACGTCGGGCCTGAGCGCGCAGCCGATCTTTCTCTTTGGACGGCCCACATTATTCCCGGTGATCATCCAGCCCGTCATCGTGGTCCGGCCCGCCGTCTTTATCGCGCCGAGGGCCGTCGTGGTCCTGTCACCCGCGGTACCGTTCATCGCGCCGCTTCTTCCATCAATCCCGATCTCGGCGCCCATCGTGGACGTCGCAGACCCGCCGGCCAACATGCCCCCGCCGGCCGTGGAATCGGTCGGCAACGTTGCCCGGGCACCGGAACTCTATAACCGGCGCGTCCTCAGCGTAACCGGGACGATCTCGCGCCTGGAAGAGTTCGTCGACGAGCGCGGTCATCCGTACATGCTCTTTCAATTCACGAACGACTGGCGATCCATCTCGGTTCTCGTGGGTGGGCAGGCGTCCAAATTGCGCAACGGGCTGAGGGTGCAGGCGACGGGGGTGTTCTACGGTGCGGGCGTCGTGCCCGACGGATGGCCCTCGGGAGTGCTCCAAGCGCTGGCGGTGACCGGGGTCCCCTGACGTGGTGACAGGCGTGGCGGGCTAGGGCGCTCCGTCGGCCGCCTGCGCTGCGGCGCAGAAGGCCTCCACGACCCGGGGATCGAACTGCGTTCCGGCGCATCGTTGAATTTCGGCGGTGGCCTCTTCCGGCGTGCGGGCGGGCTGATACGGCCGCGTGTCGGTCATCGCGCCGTAGGCATCCACCACGGCGAGAATGCGCGCCCCGAGCGGGATCTCCGCTCCCCGCAGCCCGTCGGGATATCCCGTGCCGTCCCATTTTTCCTGATGATGCCGGACGATCGTGGCGACGCCCCGCATCCGGTCCACCGGCCCGAGGATTTCCGCGCCGATCTCCGGATGCCGCCGCATGAGCGTCCACTCGGGCTCCGTGAGCCCTTGCGCCTTCCCGAGGACGCTGTCCGGGACGCCGATCTTTCCGATGTCGTGCAGGCGCGCTCCCCAGCGGATGTCCTCGATCTCGTCCTCGCGGCAGCCCAGCTTGCGGGCCACCGCTTCCGCGATCGCGACGAGCCGCGCGCTGTGGTTGGCCGTGTAGAAGTCCCGGGACTCGATGGCGTGGGCCAGTGCCAGCACCGTCTGCACATGCGTCTGCTGGAGGTCTTGAAACAGCTGGGCGCGGCGGGCCGCCGTGCCGGCCATTTCGGCGATGCTCTTCAGCAGGCGGAGCTCAGCCGCCGCGAACGGCGGCCGGCCGGATCCCCGGGTTCGGGCCACCGCCAGCGTTCCGGTCACCTCCTGCTCTGAGCGGACGGGCGCAATCACGAGGGGACCCCACGTGCGGTACGAAGACACGTCCATATCGGCGGGCACGGGTTCGCGAGGGAAATCGTCCGTAAGATACATCACTCCCGTCCGGACCACCCATCCCGGGAGGCTGCCGTGCAGGGACAGGATCGTCCCCGGCCGCTCCACGGTGCTCCCCGCCGAATCCACGCACGTCAGCACTTTGCGCTTCGGCTCCCACACCGTCAGCGATGCATAATCGGCGCGCAGCAGGTCCTTCGCGTGGCCCGTCAGGATCGGGTACATCTCCTCCACATGCTGGGCGGCACGCAACAGGCCGCTCAGATTGTAGAGCGCCTCCAACTCCGCGACCCGCTGAGCCTGCGTCTCATACAGGACGCGCAACTTCTCCTCCGCGTGCTTCCGGTCCGAAATATCGCGGGCGATCCCCTGGATCCCCACGGCCGTTCCCTCCGCCAGGATCACCCCCGTTCTGAGCTCGACCGGAATCCGCCGCCCGTCCTTGGTGACGATCTCGATTTCGTAGCGGTTGGTGTCCTCGACGCCGGCCAGTTTGCGGGTCATCATCGTCCGCGCCAGCTCCAGGTATTCGGGAGCGACGACCGTAGTGAAATTCGACGACAGGGCCTCTTCCAGCGTGTAGCCGGTCGCCGTCAGCGCAGCCTGGTTGGCCGACGTGAACCGTCCGGTGTGGTCGATCGTGTACACAAGGTCATTCGTATTGTCGAATAACTGCCGATACCGCGCCTCGAGCTCCTGCCGGTCCCCCTCGGCCGCCCGGCGCTCCGCGGCGTCCCGCGCGACGGCCAGCACCGCCGGACGCCCGCCGAATTCGATCGTGCGCAACATGATGGCGACGTCGATGAGGCGGCCGTCCCTTCGGCGCTGCCGCCATTCGCCGGAAAATTGCAGACCGCTCCGGTGCTGCTCGGCCTCGGTGCGGAACCGGGGCACGTCGTCCGGCGGACGGATGTCGGAGAGGCGCATGCTCAGGAATTCCTCGCGCGAATACCCGTACTTGGCCACCGCCGCGTCGTTGACTTCGAGAAATTCCAACGTCTCCAGATCGTAGACCCACATGGGGAGAGGATTGCCGGCAAAGAGCGCGCGGAAGTCGGCGCCGCCTGCGACAAACTGAATCCTGCGACGGGACATAGGCCTCCCCACGGACGTGCGCTGCCCCAAAATGTGGCTTGTGCCCACAAACGGTCCCGATTAGCCCACTGTTTGATTGTCCTGCGTCAAGGCTGCCGGCCGGCAAGGAGGCCGGCAAGGAATGGAAGCCGGCCCTTGGCGGCGAACCCTTTATCGTGTGAGTGGCCGCAATGTATCGAGGCGCATGACGGCCCGCGCTGTGCCCTTCTCCGCGGTCCTTCTTTTCATGCTCGCCCTGCCGGGTGGCGCGGGCGCGGCGAACATTCCGGCCGTCGCCGTGGCGGAGTTCTATGCGCCGACTCCAGTCGGATCCTTCGAAGGAATGGTCCCGGAGCGCTTTGCGGCGGACGATCTGAGCGCTCAGCTCGTCTCCGCGGGCGCGGGGCGGCTTGCGCTGGTTCCGCGTGCCCGGGTCGAACAGGCCGAAGCATCCCTCCGCTGGCACAACGAGGACGCCTTGCGCTTCGCCCGCCTGACCGCGCTGGCCCGGGCCGTCGGCGTGAACGAACTGGTGGTGGGGTGGATCACGAGTCTCAGCGTCGAGACGGGGGGACACCAAACCTTCCCCCCCGACGGCGGCGGCAACGGCGCGCCGACCGGTGACGCAACGGTTGTCGTTCAGGTGTTTAGCGCGGCGCAGGGACGGATCGTGGCGGAGACGCGGCAATGGGCGTCGACGACCGGCTTCGTCCGCGAACTCCTCGCGGAACGAGCGCTGCACGAGGCCCTGAGCCCGACCGTGCCCGGATTGATCAGGACGTTGGTGGAACAGCCGTAGGACCCGGCGGCCCGAGATCGGATCCTCTCACGCCTTTCGACCGCTCGCAATGAACGCCGTAGCGGCGCACCGGCTGGCCGGATGCCCTGGCTGCTGAATCAAAATATACCCAGCGCCACCTGACGAGCATGAACACCGCGGTACCCGCAGTCCCCGTCGACCGACACGCTGTTGATCATTCCCATCTGACGATCCCTTGTACGAGGCGACTCGAGGCGGCCATGAGCCGTCGATCGACGAGCGGCAGATCAAGGAAGTGGGCTTAGCTCGATCCATGGCCACGTCAGCTTGACTTAGACTTACCGTGAAGCTTTCCGTGGGTTGCTTGAACGACTGGCGTCGCCACCGGGGGCGTATTCGGCTGGTCGTCTCTGCGTTTAGCTACGTGGCGGCGCGCCCGGCGTGCTTACGCCGCACCGAAGACGAGCGACGCGTTGATGCCGCCGAATCCAAACGAGTTGCTCATCACATGGCGCAGCGGCATCTCGCGGCCGTGGTCCGTCACGTAGTCGAGGTCACACGCCTCGTCCGGCTCCTGAAGGTTCAGCGTCGGCGGCACGTAACCGTGCCGAAGGCCGAGAAAACAGATCGCCGCTTCGATCGCGCCAGCTGCGCCGAGCGAGTGCCCGTGCATGGCTTTAGTCGCGCTGACCGGGATCCGGTACGCGTGCTCACCGAGCACCTGCCGGATCGCAAGCGTTTCGGTCGCATCGTTGAGGGGCGTGCTGCTGCCGTGGGCGTTGATGTGGTCGACATCCTCGGCCGCGATGCCAGCCTCGGCGAGCGCGAGGCGCATCACTCTTGCCGCCTGGGCGCCCGACGGGAGCGGGGCCGTCATGTGATGGGCGTCGTTGGAAAGGCCGTAGCCCAATACGGTGCCGTAGATCGGCGCCCCCCGCCGGCGGGCGTGCTCCAGTGCCTCGAGGACGAGCAGGGCGCCGCCTTCGGCCATGACGAAACCGTCGCGCGTGCGGTCGAACGGGCGGCACGCGCGATCCGGTTCGTCATTATGCGTCGACATAGCGTGGATCACGTCGAACGCGCCGAAGATCAGCGGGGCGAGCGGCGCCTCGATACCGCCCGCAAGCATCACGTCCGCGTACCCGTCGCGCACGACCCGGAAGGCATGGCCGATCGCGATCGCGCCGCTCGAGCAGCTGTCCGAGTTGGCGCTCGCGGGGCCGCGAAGGTCGTACTCAATCGCCACGTTGCACGATCCCGCGCCGCAGAAGACCGAGAGGGCAAGCTGGGGCCGGATGCGCCGCGGCCCCTGGGTCAGGAACACGCCGTACTGCTCCTCGGCGAACGCCGCACCGCCGAGTGCGGAGCCGACGAAACAGCCGATCGCGTCGCGGTCCTCATCCTCCAGCCGCAATCCGGCATCGTCGATCGCCAGCCGCGCGCACACGACGGCCATCTGCGCGTACCGATCCAGGCGCCGAAGCCGCCGGGGCTCGATGTACGCCGCCGGATCGAAGTCGGCCACCTCCCCCGCCACTTGGGAGGAGTATGGTGAAGGGTCAAACCGCGTGACCCGGGTGATGGCCGAGCGCTCCCGACGGACGCCCTCGTAGAGACCGCGGCCTGTCCCGGATCCAATCGGTGTGACGGCACCGATGCCCGTCACGACCACTAGTCGCTTGTTGTTCAACCGCTCACCTCCGCGCCGCCGCTCCGAAGACGTGCGCCGTTGCCCTCTGAACCTCCGCGACCGACCGCCCACACAGCGGGACGGCCCCCCGCCCCTCAGAACAAGAGCGCTGCATGGATGATCTTTTGCGTCATTTGGCCGATGTTGATCTCCATCGTCCCAAGCGCCGCTTCCACCCTGCCGAGCGCCGTCCCCATGATGCCGAGCGAGTGCTGCATCTGATTGAGCCCTCGGCTCGTCTTGTCGACCGCAGCTTGGGTGCCGTCGAGTTTTGTATTGGTCGCCCGCAGCAGTGTGTTCGTCGTTGTAAGCTTGCCATCAACCTTGGTAAGCGTTTTGTTCATTGCTCCGAGCGTATCGAGTTTTCCGTTCATCGCGCTGAGTGCGTCGAGTTGCACAGTCAGCCGAGACAGGTGCTCCGACATGTCGTGGACTTGGACGAGCAGGTAGATGCCTCCCACAGTCACAGCAACGATGACGGCGAACGCCAGTGCGGCCGCGACCGGCCACATGCGGGTCTCGGAGACCTTTGGATAGTTTGGATAGGCTGCGTGCATCTCAGTCACCTCACAATCGCCCCTTTTGGTCTATTTCCAAAAGGTGTCACAAAACGGTATCCAATGAGCATACAGATCGGCCCGCGACTGGAATTCGGGATAGACGCTGATACGAATCGCGGCCTTGGCCGTCGCAGACGTTCCAAATGCCCCGTCAGCGCTGTCGGGCGCGAATATGCAGCCTCACGGTCACGGGGTCCCGCGCCACAAAGATGAACGCCCGCGGGTAGGGAATCTCGTAGTCCACCATACGCAACGTGGTGGAGGCGTCGGCGACATATTCGCGCGCCAGCGCGAGCACGGTCGCCGTGGAGTCCTGGCCCCGCGTGATGTCTGGATCGTGAGCCGATCGTGGACGGCCGCCGGGAAAGGGCGGACGCCGGTCCCCGGGGTTGCCGTCACGGTGCCCTCGTAGGTGATTGCGGGAAACTCGGCAGTGTGCAGGAACGTCGTCCGCATCGCCGCGTCGCGGATGCCGACGCCTGTGGTGAGCGACCGCGTGTCGATCGACGCGGCGATGCGGGCCGCGTAGACATCACTACCGGGTCTCGCCTCGACGATCACGCGGCCGGTCACGTGCGTGGTGTGTCCGGTGAATCCGCCCCTATTGTCGGGCACGAAGAACGCGACCGAGGACTCTCCCGGAATGATCTCAAAGGTGCCGGTCGGCAACAACCTCATTGCCGATCCGGGAGCGCCCCGGACCGCCGTGACCGCGAGAACGGCGGAGAGAAG
The DNA here is from genome assembly GCA_035945995.1 of bacterium. Classification (NCBI taxonomy): domain Bacteria; species bacterium. The sequence goes on along the minus strand of DASYZR010000106.1, from coordinate 5,638 downwards.
CACGCCGCAGAATACCCGGGCCGGAATCCTCGACCCGTGCGGCGTAGCGAAAGATCACTTCAACCGGCCCGTCAATCCGTGCCACGGTCTTCGTGTGCATTTACGCCGGCCCCAGCAGGCGGAGAAGAACCGCCGGATTGAGCACACCGCCGACCCCTTCGGTGTTGCCCACGACGCCGATGAGCCGCGCGCCGAGTTGAGACTGCATCGCGAGCCGGGAGGCGGCCCGCCGCAGCACCGCGGGGCGAAACGCCAGGTACTGGATCAGTCGGGACGCGGCGAACACGGGGCCGAACTCGCGCCACCGAGCGTACGCGTAGCCGCGAAGCACCGGCATCCTGTCTCGCTCAAGCGCGTCGGCCGCGGCCGCGGCGCACAACTCCGCGCCGCGCAGGGCAAAGTAGACTCCCTGACCGGTCATGGGGTCGATGTGTGCCGCAGCGTCACCGACCAGCAGCACGCGGCCCCGTCCCACCGGCCGGCGGTGATAGCCGAGTGGACCCACCACGGCAAAGGCCGCGGCGCGCTCCGCGCGACTCAGGCGCGCCGACAGCCCTGGGCACGCCCGCAGCCACGCCCGGTAGCCGGCTTCAAGGTCGCGCCGCCACGCGCGCACCACGGCGCGGGGAACGGCAAGCGTGACGTTGGCGAGTCCGTTCGGCAGGTGGGATACGCCGCAGTAGCCGTTCGGTCTGAGGTGAATCTCGCCCCAGCGCGCCGCGTCGGAGTCTCCGGAGTCGACACCGGCGAGATACGTGCCGACGGTGTAGCGACCCCGTCGGCCGATAGAGCCGATGCCGGCCGCGCGCGCCACAAACGAGCGCAGGCCGTCGGCGCCGACGACGAGACGAGGAAGATATTCGCGGCGATAACCGCGCCGTTCCACGCCGACACGGACGGCCCGCGCCTCGGCGTCGAGCGACACGACGCGGCTTTCATCGCAGACCGCCGCACCCGCCCGCGCGGCGTGCTCCAGCAGGACCTGGTCGAGCGTCTGACGCGGGGTGGCCCACCCGTGTCCCCGCGGGAACGGAAGGGTGGCGACGTCGCCGCCGGGCGTGACGATCCGCATGCCGCGCACGGCGGCACCCACGCGCGCGACCGCGTCACGGACGCCGACGCGGGCCAGGACATCGTCACAGCCAGGGTTGAGATAGTCGCCGCACGGTTTTGGACGGGGAAAGGCGGCGCGATCGACGATCATCACACGCCAGCCACGGCGCGCCAGGAGCGCCGCGGTGGCGCTTCCGGCCGGCCCGCCGCCCACCACCAGGACGTCGATCGGGTGGCCCATTCTACGAATGACTGTCGGCGATCGAGCGTTGCGGGCCCCGCGGCGATTCCATCACCATGTCAAGGACGGAGCCCCTTAGCGCGCGGTCCGCACCTCGGCCGGTGTCAGCGGCAGCGTAAACGTGAAGACGCTGCCCTGACCGGTCCGGCTCGTCACCGCGATGCGCCCGCCGTGCGCCTCCACGATATGCTTGGCGATCGCGAGGCCGAGGCCAGTGCCGCCCGCGTCGCGGCTACGCGAGCGGTCGACCCGATAGAAGCGATCGAAAATCCGCGGCAGATCGTCCGCCGGAATACCGCGGCCGCAGTCCCACACCGACACGACGGCGTCATTGCCGTCCACGTGGAGGCCGACCTCGACCCAGCCCCCTTCGGATGTGAACTTGATCGCATTGTCCATCAGGTTGGTCAGCACCTGCAGAATACGGTCCGCGTCGGCCGTGACCGTGACGGGCGGCGTCGGCGCGGTTCTAAGCGCGATCCGATACCGTTCCGCCTGCGGCCGCATCCGACTCACCGCCTCTCGGACCAGCGTGTCGAGCCCGATCGGGGCCAAGGTCATGTGCGCGGCACGCGACTCGAACCGCGACAGCGCCATCAGGTCGTCCACCAGCGTCATCAGTCGCGTCGCCTCCGCGTCGATGATCGCGAGGAAGCGGCGGCACGTCTCGCCATCCGCCCAGGCGCCGGCGAGCAGGGTCTCGGCAAAGCCTTTGATCGACGTCAGCGGCGTCCGGAGTTCATGGGACACGTTCGCTGTGAGTTCGCGACGCTGCCGCTCCGCGCGCCTGAGGTCGGTGATGTCGCGCACGACGGCCACCGCGCCGGCCGCGGGCCCGGCGGCGGTGCGAAGCGGCGTCGCGTTCAGGTGGAACAGCCGCTCCTCGGCGCCGGCGCCGAGGCTAAACTCCTCGGCCACATCCGTTCCCCGGCGCGCGGCATGGTCGAGCGCGCGCCCGACGGCGTGGTCACCGAGGACCTCGCCGGCTGGGCGGCCGAGATCCTCCGAGCGGATGCCGAGCAGATCCCGGGCCGCCCCGTTCCGCAACAGCAGCCGGCCCGCGCGGTCGGTCGCGACCACCGCGTCGCTCATGGAACTGATGATGGCTTCGATCTTTGTGCGTTCCTCAGTCAGCGCGTCAAGCTTCTGCCGCAACTGCTCGCCCATCGTGTTGAACGCGCGGGCGAGGTACCCGATCTCATCGCGGCTGGCCACGACCGCGCGGCTGTCCACATCGCCGCGAGCGATCCGGTCGGCGGCGCGGGCGAGGTCTTGCACTGGCGCGGACAGCGTCCGCGCCCGCCGCGCGCCGAGGAACCACGCCGCGGCGACGCCGAGGAGCAGCGCGCTCCCCAGCGCCTCCCAGAGGCGCATCAACACGTCCCGCATCCAGACCTGCGGCACGCTCACCTGCACCACGCCGGTGACGCGGCCGTCCGAGACAAGCGGCGCCGCGGCATACAGCCGCGTGTCGTGCAGCACCGGATCATAGCGGGTGTCCACGGGGGCACGTCCGCCGTGGAGGGCCGCAGCCACCTCCGGCGGGACGGGGCCGCTGCCGGCCCACCGGCTGGTCGCAGGCGGGCGCCCCTCCGCGTCCTTGACGCCGATATACACCTCCTTGCGCCACGCCAACGTGTCGGCGACCGCGTCGAGTTGGGCAAGCGTCAGCCCCTCGCTCTGGTACCGCGCGAGCATTCGCGCGGCCATCCGTGCCTCGGTGAGGACGCTCTGCTGGTACCGATCCCTTTGCAATCGCACCAGGGCGGGCACGAGGTACGAGGCCACCACGGTCAGCGAAAACACCACCAGCAGGAGGTGGCTCACCGTCAGCTTCCAGCGTAGGCTGCCGATATTCATCGCGCGTCCTTCTTCAGTTTGTACCCGACGCCGCGCACCGTGACGATGAAGCGCGGTGCGTCGGGATCGTCCTCGATCTTCTCGCGCAGACGGCTCATGTGCATGTCGACGGTGCGCGTGCTGCCGACATACTCGTAGCCCCAGATGTGTTCCAACAGGAAATCGCGCGTGAAGACCTGGTTGGGGTGGCTCATCAGCAGCCGCAGCAGATCGAATTCTTTGGCCGTGAGGTCGATGAGACGGTCGCCGAGCCGCACTTCGTGCGTGGTCGCGTCGAGCGCGAGGTGTCCGCAGGCCAGCGCGGTCTCCGCGTGCCCGCCCTGGTCCCCGGCGCGCCGGAGAATCGCGCGCACCCGCGCCACGAGTTCGCGCGGACTGAACGGCTTTGTCACGTAATCGTCCGCGCCGGACTCCAGGCCCAGGACGCGGTCGTATTCGGCGTCTTTCGCGGTGAGCATGAGGATCGGCACGCGCCCCTGTCTGCGCAGGTCGCGGCACACTTCCAGCCCATCCACGTACGGGAGCATGAGATCCAGTATCACGAGGTCCGGGGACGCCGTGCGCACTTTTTCGATAGCCTCGCGGCCATCGTAGGCGACATCGACGTCGAACCCTTCGTGGCGAAGATTGTAGCAGATGAGTTCGACGATGTGGCGATCGTCGTCCACCACAAGGACGCGCCCGCCGGCGTGACGGTCGGCCCCGGGAATCATCGCCTTGCTGTCCGCCCGTGAGCTAATCGCCATATGCCGACTCCTGGACGGTCACTTTGTACTGAACGACCGGCGAAGGGTCGTCGCCAGTAGCGATCACGGCACTCGTGAAGATAGGAAACTGCACCACCGCTATGCCAGCCGACCCCGCCGCCGCGCCGGCCAGCGGCAAGCCGGGGCCAGCCGCCGCGAGGAGTGCCAGAGCTATGCCACGCCTCATCGCCGTACCCCCACAAACCCAACCCCTATACAAATAGTGCACCCTCGGGGGTCACGCGCGGGTCAAAGACAGGTAACGGCGTTGTCACAATGGGTTTTGCGGCCATCTCGCAATATCCGCTCCATGCGCCCGGGGAACGTCCATAGTGCTGAGCAGTGGGAGGAAGTGCTTCTGCCGGAGATTGAGCGACAGCAGCAACAGGGCAAGGACGTGGTCGAGCGTGCTGATGCCGCGTTCGCCAAGCCGGAGCTCTACGAGGCTTTAGAGAAGCGGGGCGTCAGGTACGCGATCCGCATCCCATCCAATGACATCCTGGAGCGCGAGGTCGAGGAGTTGCTCCGGCGGTCCGTCGGACGCCCCAGTCACACCCCGGTGGTCCGGTACAAGAGTTTCCGTTACCAGGCCGCCAGTTGGACAACGGCGCGGCGGGTGGTCGCGAAGATCGAGTTTCACTGTGGAGAGCTGTTTCCTCGAGTGGGCTTCATCGTGACGACTTTGGAGATGGACAGTCGGGCGGTCGTGCGGTTCTACAATAAGCGGGGGACGGCGGAGCAATGGATCAGGGGAGGCAAGTTGGCGGTGAAGATGACGCGGCTGAGCTGCCACCGGTTCCGCGCGAACGAAGTACGGCTCGCTCTGAGCGTGATCGCCTACAACCTGGGGAACCTATGGCGGCGGCTCGCGCTGCCGAAGCGGATCGACACGTGGTCGCTCACGAGCCTGCAGCAGCGGCTGATCCGGACGGGTGGTCGGCTCGTGAAGCACGCCCGGTACTATTGGCTACTGCTCGCGGAAGGACACCTGACACGGTTGGCAACGCAGCCGTACCGGGCGTCGGGGGTCCAAACAGGGCACAAACGGGCTTTCGGAGGTCGGCGGGGAAGGACCCTGAACGGGAAGAGCCAGGGTGGATACCTTTGCGGAGGAGTTCAGGTGTCAAACTGGAAATGTCCGCTCGTATGTCGAAGTTGATCTACATCACCAATACGTCGCTCGACGGTTACGTGGAGGACGAAACCGGTGCCTTCGATTGGGTCATTCCCGATCAAGTTCACTTTTCGTTCATCACTGAGTTGCTGCGGCCGATCGGAACCCATCTCTATGGGCGGCGACTGTATGAGACGATGGCCTACTGGGATGCGCCGGTGGAGGGCTATCCGCCCGAACACCGCGACTTCGCGCGAGTCTGGCAGAACGCCGAGAAGATCGTCTTTTCACGAACGCTGACGGGCGCTACGACCCGCAACACGCGTGTCGAGCGGGACTTCGACCTCGAGGCTATTCGGAAGCTCAAGCGGGAAACAGAGCACGACCTCTTCATTGGCGGCGCCGAGCTTGCGGGGCTTGCGCTCGAAGCCGATCTCGTCGACGAATGTCGCCTGTTTCTCAACCCGGTGATCGTCGGCGGCGGAAAGCCGGCATTCCGAGCCGCCTTACGACGGAATCTCGAACTCCTTGAGACGCGCGGTTTCAGCACCGGAGTAATCCACTTGCTCTATCGCATACGAGGCGGGGGCTCCTGAAGTCTCCCCCTTGGCGCTTTCATATTAA
>DASYZR010000105.1 GCA_035945995.1 bacterium | reverse complement strand
CGGCCCCGGCGTCTGCGGCGGCGGGCCCCGCCCGCGCGCGCGAACGGGCGCGCGCGGCGCTCGCCGGCGCGCGCGGCATCCCCGTGGACGTTCGGAGGCTGGCCGACCACCTCGGGTTCCCCGTCCACGAGCGCCCGCTGCCGCCGGGAGAGCGCGGCACCATCGGACGGGACGGCGGCCGCATCGTGATCACGGTCTCGTCTCGCGGCGGCTACACCGACGCGGAGCAGCGCTGGATCATCGCGGAGGAGCTCGGCCACGCGGCACTCGGCCATCGGGCCCTCGTGGCCAGCAGCGCCCCGGGCGCTGCGCCGGCGATCCCCGAGCCGCTCCGGCGCGAGGAAGAACGCGAGGCGCGCGCCTTTGCCGCGGAGCTGCTGATGCCGGAGGGGAAGGTGCGCGGGCGCTTTGCAGCACTCGCGCCCCGCATCGAGCAGGCGGGCGGAATGCGCCGGCGGGAGACGGAGAGCGACGAGGTCGTCCGGCTGCTCGCGCGGATGTTCGGCGTCACGCCGACCGCGATGCGGCGGCGCCTCGAGGAGCTGTCGCTCGTCCGATAGCCCCGGGGCGACGCGGCCGCAAGGACGGGAAGCGGGACGGGCCGGGGCTGACGCCCCGGCCCGTCCCGTCGCTACGTCGTCGCTACGATGGAGCTCTGGTGGTCGTCCGGCTCACGCGGCGTGCAGCAGCCACTCCCATGCCACGTGCAGCGCCCGCAGCGCCGCTTCGAGCTGCGTGTCCTGGCCGCGCTCCATGTCCGCCACGCTCAGCGTCACCGGCACGTTGGGGACGATCCCGACGGCTTCCACGGCCGTGTTCTTCGGCGTCTGGATCCGCTCCACCGTCACCGACATGCCGCCCTCGGGCAGCGCCACGGTCACGGACCCGCCCAAGGCGCCGGCCGTCTTCTCGCCAACCAGAGTGCCGCGCTGGTAGTCTCGGAACGCCCCGGCGAGAATCTCCGAGGCCGACGCCGACTGCGCGTCGATCAGCACGACGAGCGGCGCCTTCTCGAGGAGCGTCGTCCCGCTCGTCCGCAGCACGCTCGGCTGTTGTCCGCGCTCCCGGATGCGGGCGAGCACCGTGCGCGGCGGGAGGAAGATGCCGGCCACGCTCGCGGCCTCGATGATCAGCCCGCCCGGATTGCCGCGGAGGTCCAGGATCGCGGACTTGACCGTCTGGTCGTGTTCGAGCCTGACGATCGCGTCACGCAAACTCCGGCCGGCGCCCTGCGAGAAGCCGAACACCTTCAGGTACGCGACGCCGGGGGACGCGAACCGCGCCTCGACCGGCGGCACGCGGATCGGCGCGCGGACGACCGACAGCGGGGTCGACTGCGACCCGCGCTGGATGACGAGCGAGGCCGTCGACCCGGATGGTCCGCGGATCATCTGGCTGGCGTCGATGACGTTGACGTTCTTGAGCGACTTGCCGTCGACCTCGACGATGCGGTCGAAGCGCCGGACCCCCGCGCTCGCGGCCGGAGAGCCGGGGAACACGTCTTCCACGAAGATCCACGCCGTCCCGGCCTGGTCCTTGCGCGAGACGATCGTCACGCCGATGCCGGTGAACCCGGGGTTGCCCGAGATCTGCCGCCGGCTCTCGCGCAGCGCGGCGGGATCGAGGAAGAACGTGTGGCTGTCGCGCAGGGACGCCAGCATGCCGGCCGTCGCCGTGTAGGCGAGCTCGGTCTCCGGCATCGCGCCGGCCTGCGCGGCCCGGGTGAACGCCGAGGACCACTGCGCGGCGGCGTCGGACGCGGACGTGTTCGCCGCGATGTCCGGCAGCGCGTCGGTGCCGAGGTTGGTCGCCTTGCGCAGCGTGGCGATGGCGGCGTTCAAGAGCGGGACCGGCTGCACCGGATCGACGTAATCCTCCTGCAAAACGCGGATCGCCGCGAGCACCAGCGAGCCGTCCGCGGCGGACGCATGTTGCGTCTGCGTGAACGGTGCCAGGAGCACCGCGGCGACCAGCAGCCCGGCAACCAACGACCGCAGCGGCGAAGCGTGGGGCGATGCCATAGACGTACTCCTCCCAAATTGGACGCGCGGCCGCACGAACCGGCCGATCGAATGTCCTGCAGCCACTTAATGGCTTGCCCATCTTACCATAGCGATAAACCGCGCCAGAAGTTCCGCGATTCCGGCGCGCCTGCGCCGTCCTAGAACGCCACCGCCTCGGGGCGGCTCTCGCCGCGAAAGCGGGTGATGGACAACGGGGTGAGGTCGAGCGTGGTCGCGCCGCCGTCGAGGATCTCTTCGGCCACCAGCCGTCCCGCGGCCGGCGCCTGCATGAACCCGTGGCCGCTGAACCCGGCCGCGACGATCAGTCCGTCGACGCCCGGCACCCGTCCCAGAATCGCGTGATGATCCGGCGTGAGGCTGCGCACCCCGGCGTAGGCGCGCGCGACCCGCGCCGCCGCCATCGCCGGGACGCGGCGCAGCGCGGCCGCGGCGACCGCGTCGAAACCGTCCCAATCAACCACCTCCTCCGTCCCCGGCCGCGTGTCCTTGTCGGTGCCGCCCATGTACAGGAAGCCGGCGCGGTCCTGGTGCACGTACCACCCCGTGTCGAGATCGACCGTGAGCGGCCGGCCGGTTCCGAGCGACGGCAGCGGCGTCATGACGAAGACCTGACGCCGGTAGGGGAACACCGGCACGTCGACGCCGGCCAGCGCCCCCACGCGCCGGGCGGCGACGCCGGCGGCGTTGACGGCGACCGGCGTCGCGTACGTCTCCACCGGCGTGCGGACCGCGCGGATCCGGCCGCCGTCGACCTCGACGGCCGTGACCTCTTCGCCGAGACGCACCTCGACGCCGAGATCGGCGCCGCGGCGGAGGTAGCCCTGGACCGCGCCGTACGGGTTGGCGGATCCGTCCGCGGGACAAAAGGTGCCGCCGCGCAGGTCGTCGGCGCGGACGGCGGGGTACAGGGCCGCCACGTCGGCCGGCGACACCCATCGCGAGGGCACGCCGAGCCGTTGTTGCAGCGCGAGGCCGGCGCGCAGGACGGGCTCGAGGCGCTCCGCGCCGGTCAGAAAGAGATAGCCGTGCCGCGCGAAATCGACCGGCGTCCCCATCTCCTCGTCGAACCGCTCGAACGCCGGCACGCTGAGCTGGACCAGGCGCACGTTGATCTCGGTCGAGAATTGCTGGCGGATGCCTCCCGTCGCCTTGGCCGTCTCGCCGGCGCCGGCCTGCGGCCCGCGCTCCAGCACGACGACGCGCAGCCGCGCGCGCCGGGCCAGGTGATACGCCGCCGACAGGCCGATGATGCCGGCTCCGACGACCACCACGTCGGCGGTCCGCATGGCCGGACTAGCGCGGCGGGTACTCCGGGGGTACGAGCGCGCCGTGGACCATCCGGATCAGCGAAATGATGTCGAACACGGGGAGTCCTGTCGCGTCGCGGATCGTCGCGGCGTACGGCGGCATGTTGGTGCATTCGAGCACGATCGCGCCGATTTCAGGATGACGCTCGAGCAGGTCGCGCGCGACCTCGACGTGCTCGCGCCGCGCTGCGCCGGGGTCCAGTTCGAGCTCATTGTCGAGCAGCACGGGCGTGAACGCGTGGCCCTTCTCCAGCCCGGCGACGACGACCGGGACTTCTTCCGTGATACCCATCTCGGCGAGGTGCCGCGGGCCGAGCGAGGCGCTGTCGACGGTGAGCACGCCGACGGCGCGATCGGGCCCCAGCATGCGCGCGACCATCGGCACGAGCATCAGCGCCGACGTAAACACAGGGATCCGCACGGCCTCCGCGAGCTGCCGCTGGAACATCGAGAGGAACCCGCAGCCCGTCGTCACGGCCAGCACGCCGGCGGCCTCGAGCGCGCGCGCGCCCTCGATGAACCCGTCGAGCAGCGCGGGATCCGCGTCCCGGACGACGCGGGCCGGAAAGGCCTGCTTTACCCGGTGGTACAGGACCGGAAAGGGAAACGTCCCGGCGTGGCCGATGTCGCCGGGGATGCGGGGGAAGACCGTGTCGAGCATTAAGATCCCGATCGGATAGCCGTAGATATTTCTTCCGCCGCGGACCATCGCCGGGCTACTTCGAAGAGCCGGATGAGATTCCTGCGAGCATCACCATGGCGAAGACCGCGCGGGACGCGGCGGGCTCCGCGTGCCCGCGCACCGCGCCGAAGCGGGTGAACCACCACGCGGTGCCCGTCCCAGTCTGCACCTCTTCCACGCCGTGGTGCGGGCGTCCGGTGCGGTGCGTCGCGAACAGCCTCGAGGCGGGCGCCCACACGCCGGCCGCGTCCGCGCCGAGCGCGAGCGCAGGCGGGAACCGTCGGCCGGAGGCCGCGCGCCATCGAAGCCGCAGCACCCCGTCGTCCGCGCGCCACAGCAGCGCGTAGCCCTGCCACAGGCCCGTCGACAGCCACTGCCGGGCCGCGAGGCGCAGCGGCGCGGCGAACCGCGCGGCGAGATCCCGCAGACCGTCCATCGTGAGGTCGGTCCGCAGCGCGCGCGGGCGGAACACCGCCATCGGCAGCAGCAGCTCGGCCGCCGCCACCTCGACGAGCGCGCGCCGCGCCTCGCCCACGATGCCCGGCGGCGCCAGCATCTCGGCGAGGCCCACCGCCACCGCCCCGTTCCACTGCGGCGTGTGCGGCGGCAGCCGCCGGTCGACGAGGAGCCGGGCCCCGCCTTGCGCGCCCGCCGGCCGCTCGAGCCGGACCGGGCCGCCGTCGAGGGCCGCGGTGACGATCGCCGCGACCCCGCACCCGGCGCCGTACCGCTCCGGCGCAAACGGCGGCCGCCGGATCCCCGACGCCCGCACGACGGCGCGCGCGCGGCTCCGGACCGCCTCGACCACATCCCGTGCCGCCGCGCCCCGGGCGGGCGCCCTGTGGGTCATCGCGCCCGTGGCTTCGCGCGCGGCCGGCGGGCTCCCTCGTCGCGGCGTAGGCCAACGGCGCCGGCGCGGTGAACCGTCGCTGTACGCCGTACTCGGAGGATCGGGATGCGCAGCGCGGTGGCGGGGTTCTGGCTGGGGGCGGTGTGCACCGCGGCGCTCTTCGCCGCGGCCGGCGGGACGGCGGTCACCGTGCGCGTCACGGCGACCGACACCGGCCACGCGCAACTCGAGCAGGAAGTCGACCAGAATCCGCTCGCGACGCTGCTCGCTCCCGCCGCGCCGCCCGTCGGCGCCCTCCATATAAGAAAGCGCAACTGGGGGATCATTACCACGTACGCGCAGACGCTCGCCGCCCCGGGGGCCCGGGCGGCCGGCGTCCCCGACGTCCGCGTGCTCCTCACCCTTCCGGGCGCCGTCACGGCGACCAACGCGGACGGCCGCGAGGGCCGCGCGCTCGTCTGGACCGGCCTGCCCGCCGCCGAACCGGCGTGGGCGGAGGCGCGCGCGATCAACTGGCCGGCCGCCGCCCTGGCGGCGGCCGCCGCGGCGGTGTCCCTGTGGGTGCGAGGAAAGGCCGGCTGATCCCCGCGAACGTATAGAGTGATGCAGCTGATCATCCGCCTCAGCGACCTCCTGTACGACGGCTTCGTCCTCGTACGGAACGCGCTCGTCTCGCTGTTCGGACCGCGGCCGGTGTTTGTGCTGCTGGAACTGGCCGGCCCGTACCCCGAGCACCGGGGACGGGATCCGTGGTGGGTGCGGCAGCCGCAGACGGTCGAGGACGTCCGGCGGCAGCTCGGCGTGATCCGCGCGGACCGGCGCGCGGCGGGCGTCGTGATCACGATCGGCGATCTGCCGGCCGGGCTCGCGTCGGTCCAGAGCCTGCGCCAGGCCTTGGCCGATTACCGGGCCCGCGGCGGCCGCATCGTCGCCTACCTCCCGCAGGCGACGACCCGCGGGTACTATCTCGCGAGCGTGGCCGAAACGATCGTCATGCCGGAGAGCGGCACGCTCGACCTCGGCGGCGCCGCGCTCGAAGTCACGTTCATCGGCGAGGCCCTGGGACGGGCCGGGGTCGTCGGGGAGTTCGAACAGATCGCCGAGTACAAGTCCGCGGTCGAACCCTTCACGCGCCGCGCCATGTCCGGGCCGATGCGCGAGCAGTTCAACGCGATCCTCGATTCCGTCTTCGACGACCTCGTCGCGGAGGTCGCATCGTCCCGCCGCCTCGAGGCCGCGGCGGTCCGGGGCGCGATCGATCGCGCGCCGCTGTCGGCCGCCGACGCGCAGCGCGCTGGCCTCGTCGACGCGATCCTGTACGACGACGAGCTGCCGGCGCACCTGGCCGCGGGGCGCCGGACGCCAATTATCGTGTCGTGGCGCCTGGCGCGCCGGCGGCTTCGCCGGCCCTTCCGGTGGCGGTTCCCCGGACGGGCCGTGGCGGTCGTCACGGTGCGGGGCCCGATCCAGATGGGCGAGAGCCGGCCGCAGCCGCCGATCGCCCTGCCGTTCCTCGGCGGGGAGACCAGCGGGCACGCCACCGTCATCCGCGCCATCCGCTCGGTGGAACGCAATCCGTTGTTCGGCGCGATCGTCCTGTCCATCGACTCCCCGGGCGGCTCGGCGCTGGCCTCGGACCTCATCTGGCGCGCCGTGGTGCGGGCCGGCCGGTCGAAGCCGGTGATTGCCTACTTCGCCAACGTCGCCGCCTCCGGCGGCTATTACGTCGCCGCCGGCGCCCACCGGATCGTGGCGCAGCCCGGGACGCTGACCGGGTCGATCGGCGTGATCTCGGGAAAGTTCAACGTCCGGCGGCTCGCCGCGCGCGCCGGCGTCCACCAGGAGATTCTCACCCGCGGCGAGGCGGCGGCGATGACGTCGCCGTTTCGCCCGTTTTCCCCGGAGGAGCGCCGCCGGCTGCGCGCGCAGGCCGACGAGATCTACGCGCGCTTCGTCGACCGCGTCGCCGAGGGCCGGCGCCTTTCGCGCGAGCAGGTGGAGGCGGTGGCGCGCGGCCGGGTGTGGACGGGGCGGCAGGCGCTCGCGCACCGGCTCGTCGACCGCCTCGGCGACTTCTACACCGCCCTCGACACGGCCAAGCAGTTGATGGGCCTCTCGCCGGCGCGCGTGGTGCCCGTGCTCATCGTCCGCGCGCCCCGCGCCGTGGCCGTCGGGCGCCGCGGCATGCTCGGCCGGCTGGAGCTGTTCGGAGAACGCGTGCTGGCGCTCATGCCGTGGGAGATCCGCCTCCGATGACGGCGTTCCGCGTCACCGTGCTGGCGAGCGGCAGCGCCGGCAACGCCGTCCTGGTCGAGTGCGGCGGCGAGCGGGTGCTCGTGGACGCGGGGCTGTCGCTGGACGCGCTGGAGCGCGCCCTGGGCCGCGTCGGCCTCACGCCCGCCGGCATCCGCGCCGCCGTGCTGACGCACGAGCACGACGATCACGCGCGCGGCGCGGGGGCGCTCAGCCGGACCTGCGGCGTACGCGTCTACGCGACGCGCGCGACGACGGCCGCCGCGGCCCCGACGCTCGCCGGGGCCGACGTGCACCCGTTCGCGGCCGGCGTGCCATTCGCGATCGGGCCGTTCGAAATTTCCGCGTTCCCCGTACCGCACGATGCCATCGAGCCGGTGGGCCTGGCGATCGCGGCCGCCGGCCGGCGAATCGTCGTCGCGACCGACCTCGGGGCCGCGGACGGTGTGCTGGACTCGCACCTGGCCCGCGCCGACCTCGCGGTCCTCGAGAGCAACTACGACCTCGGGCTGCTGCACGTGAGCGCGTACCCCTGGTTTCTGAAGAACCGCATTCTCGGCGGACGCGGCCACCTCAGCAACGACGAGGCGGCCAGGGCGCTGGCGCGCACGGCCCGGGAGGCGGCCGGCGCGGGACGGCGGCGCGGCGTGCTGCTGGTCCACCTCAGCGACACCAACAACTTGGCGCCGCTGGCGCGTGACACGGTCCGGGCCGCGCTGCAGGCCGCGGGCGCGGCGGCGGCGCCGCTGCTGGCCGTGCGGCCCAACGCCGGCGCGGCCCCGCTCGCGGTCGACTGGTGAGCAGGCACGCCGTGCGGACGATCACGATCACCGCGGGCAAGATCACGGCGACCGCGACCCTCGGCGCCGGCCGCACCGCCGACGCGATCTGGAACGCGCTCCCGCTCGAAGCGCGCGCCAGCACGTGGGGTGACGAGATCTACTTCTCGATCCCCGTGACCTGCGACCCCGAGTCGCCGCGGGAGGTCGTGGAGATGGGCGATCTCGGGTATTGGCCGCCGGGCAGCGCCTTCTGCATCTTCTTCGGTCCGACGCCGGCCAGCCGGGACCGCGAAATCCGGCCGGCGAGCCCCGTCAACGTCTTCGGCCGCATCCAGGGCGACGCGACGGTCTTCAAGGCGGTGCGGTCCGGCACCACCGTCACGATCGGGCGCGCGGGGTGACGCCGCTCCGCGTCGACGGCCGCGTGTTTCGCGTCGCGGAGACGGCCGGGTTGCGCCGCGCGGCCGCCGCGATGCTGGCGCGCGCGATCGACGCGGCCGACGCGTACGGGGCGACGGCCCGGGCGCTCGCGCGCGCGGGCGACACGATCACGATCGGCGGCCGCGCGTATCCGCTTCGCCCCAACGCCCGCATCGTCGTGGTGGGCGCCGGCAAGGCGGCCGCGTCCATGGCGCGGGCGGCGGAAGACGCCCTCGGCGACCGGCTCAGCGCCGGTCTCGTGACCACCGCGCGCGGACAGCCCGCCGCGGGCGGCGGGGGCCGCCTGTCCCGGATCGCGGTCCGCGAGGCCGCGCACCCGGTGCCCGATGCGGCGGGACAGGCCGCGGCCCGCGAGATGGTCGCCCTCGCCGGCGGGCTCGGGCCGGACGACCTGCTGCTGTGCCTGCTGTCCGGCGGCGGCTCGGCGCTGCTGCCGCTACCGCGCGACGGCATCTCGCTCGAGGACATGGCGGCGGCCACCGACCTCCTGCTGCGGTCCGGCGCGACGATCGTCGAGATCAATACCGTCCGGCGCCATCTCTCCGCGATCGCGGGCGGTCAACTGGCGCGGGCCGCCGCGCCGGCGCGCGTCGCCACGCTTGCGATCTCGGACGTCGTCGGGTCGCCGCCCGACGCGATCGCGTCGGGCCCGACCGTGCCGGACCCCTCGACCTACGCGGACGCCCTCGCCGTGCTGGACCGGTACGACCTGACCGCGACGGTCCCGGCGCCGGTGCGGCGGGCGCTCGAGCAAGGAAGGGACGGCGCCCTTCCCGAGACGCCCAAACCCGGGGATCCCGCCTTCCACGACACCGCGATGACGGTCGTGGCCGACAACCTGACCGCCTCGCGCGCCGCCGCGGTCGCGGCGCGCGAGGCGGGGTTCCACACCCTTCTCCTGTCGACGTACGTCGAAGGCGAAGCACGCCACGTCGGAGGAGTCCTCGCCGGCATCGCCAGACAGATCACGGCCACGGACGAGCCGGCGCCGCGGCCCGCCTGCGTCGTCTGCGCCGGCGAGACCACCGTCACCGTCACCGGCCTGGGCCGCGGCGGCCGCAACCAGGAACTGGCGCTCGCGGCGGCCGCCGCCCTCGACGGCGTCCCGCACGTGCTGGTCGTCGGCTTCGCCACGGACGGCCGGGACGGTCCGACCGACGCCGCGGGAGCCGCCGTCGACGGCACGACGTTCGCGCGGGCGAGGGACGCGGGGTTCGATCCGGTGCGCCACCTCCGCGCGCACGACGCCTACCCGCTGCTCGACGCCGTGGGGGATCTCATCCGCACGGGACCGACCGGCACCAACGTCGCCGATCTCGTCCTCGTCCTGTGCGGGCGGGAGAGGGAATAGTTCGCGCGGCCCTGAATCGGCCGTGCCATGGCCACCCCCGCCGATCGCGCCCACACGCGGCGCGCCGGTCCCGATGCCGTCTACGATCGTGCCCGCGCCGCCGGCGTGCGCCTCGTCCGCGTCGCGTACTGTGACAACGCCAACCTGATCCGGGCCAAAGCCGCGCCGCTCGACGGGCTCGAAGGCATCCTCAAACACGGCGTCGGCTTCACCGCGGCCCAACAGGCGCTCTCGATCCTCGGGGACACGCCGCTGCCCGCGAGCGGCCTGAGTCCCGTGGGCGAAGTGTGGCTCGTGCCGGATCCCGACACGTTCACGGTCCTTCCTTACAATCCGGGCGCCGCGATGATGCTCGGCGACTTCCAGACGGCGGCCGGAGAGCCGTGGGCGCACGATCCGCGGGCGTGTCTCCGGCGCGCCGCCGACGCCGCCGCGGCGGACGGGTTCGACGTGCAGGCCGCGTTCGAGCCGGAGTTCTACCTGCTGCGGCGGACACCGGCCGGCGACGAGCCGGTCGACCGGACCAATTTCGCGATGACGATCGCGCACGACGCCGCGCACGAGGTGCTGCGGGACCTCGTGGAGACGCTCGACGCGATGGGCCTCGACGTCGCTCTGGTGTATCCCGAGTCGGGGCCCGGGCAGTTCGAGGTCTCGATCCGGCACGCGGGGGCGCTCGCCGCGGCCGACCGGCACATCCTGCTGCGGGAAGGTGTGCGGGGCGTGGCAGGCCGCCACGGCCTCGCGGCGTCGTTCGCGCCGGAACCCTTCGCGGAGAGCGCCGGCAGCGGCTGCCACCTGCACATGAGCCTGTGGCGGGGGGAGGAGAACCTGTTCTACGACGAGCGCGACCGGCTGCATCTCTCGCCGGCCGCCTATGCGTGGATCGGCGGCGTGCTCGCGCACCTGCCGGCGCTGTGCGCGCTCGTCGCGCCGAGCGTCAACTCGTACGGACGGCTCCGGCCCCGCTCGTGGGCGGGGGCGTTCGCGTGCTACGGACCGGAAAACCGCGAGGCCGCGATTCGAGTGATCACGCCGCGGCGCGGCCCGGCGTCGTGCAATGTCGAGTTGAAGACGTGCGACGGCAGCGCGAACCCGTACCTGGCGCTCGCCGGGGTGATCGCGGCGGGCCTCGACGGCATCCGCCGGACGCTTGCGCCGGGCGAGCCGGTCGAGACCGATCCGGCGTCCCTGCCCGAGCCGGAGCGCCGGGCGCGCGGCGTCGGGCCGCTTCCGGCGACGCTCGGGGAGGCCGCCGACGCGCTCGAGCGCGACACGGTCGTCCAGGAGATCCTGGGCGCGCCGCTCACGCGATCGTTTCTCGCGGTCCGCCGCGGCGAATGGGAGGCCCTGCGGGACGTGGGACCGGCCGGCGTCGCGCGGCGCCACCTGTTCATCTACTAGCGGCCGGCGAGAGGAGCCGCGCCGTGCCGCCGTCGCCCCGCTCCACGCCGCCGCCCCCGGCGTTCGCCGACATTCCGCTGTTCGACCACCACGCCCACTCGCTGCGGC
>DASYZR010000104.1 GCA_035945995.1 bacterium | reverse complement strand
CGCACGTCCCGCGGCGGCGGCCGGCGGCACCGCCGTGAAGCGTGCGGCGGAGACTAAGCCCGAGGCGAAGCGTCCTCCGGCGCCGGCGCGCGAGCGTCCGGCCGCGCACGCGCCCGCGCCCGCACAGGCGGCGACGCCGTCCGCGCCGCCCAAGGAGAAGCCGACGATCCGGTTCGGCGACGTGCGCAAGACGCCCCGGTACGAGCCCGGGACCGCCGCGCCGCCGGCCCGGCCGGCGCTCGAGCCGTTGGCGCCGACACCCGAACCGGTGCGCCCCGCGGAACCCCCGAAGCCCGTGGAGCCCCTCCGGCCTCAACCGGCCGCCCCGGCGGAGCCGCCGGCGCCTCAACCCGTCCGGTATCTGGAGATCGCCGGACCCGTCCAGGTCGGCGACCTGGCCGCCCGCATGGGCGTCGGCCCCGGAGAAGTGGTGAAGCGCCTCGTCGAGAACGGGGTGCTCGCCGGCGTCAATCACATGATCCCGCTCGAGGTCGCCACCAAGGTCATGCAGGCGTTCAACTACGCGCCGAAGGCGCGGGCGGTCGAACAGGTGCAGGAGGTCGCGCCGACGCTGGCAGTCCCGGAGACGACGCCCCAGGAGAAGGGGACGACCACCCGGCCGCCGATCGTCACGGTGATGGGGCACGTCGATCACGGCAAGACGAGCCTGCTCGACGCGATCCGTAAGACGGCCGTCGCCGCGCGCGAGTTCGGCGGGATCACGCAGCACATCGGCGCGTATACCGCGGAGGCGCGCGGCAAGAAGATCGCGTTCATCGATACGCCGGGCCACGAGGCCTTCACGGCGCTGCGCGCCCGGGGCGCGCAGGTGACCGATATCGCGGTGCTGGTCGTGGCCGCCGACGACGGCGTCATGCCGCAGACGGTCGAGGCCATCAACCACGCCAAAGCGGCCCGCGTGCCGGTGGTGGTCGCGATCAACAAGATCGACCTTCCGCAGGTCAATCCGGATCGGGTGAAGCAGCAACTGGTGGACCTCGGACTGGTGCCGGAGGACTGGGGCGGCGACACGATCATGGTGCCGGTCTCGGCGCGCCAGGGCACCGGGCTCGACACGCTGCTCGAGATGATTCTGCTGGTGGCCGAGCTCCGGGATCTCCGGGCGACGCCCGAGAAGCCGGCGCGGGGCACGGTCGTGGAAGCCCGGCTGGACAAGGGTCGCGGCCCCGTGGCGACGGTCCTCGTTCAGGACGGCACGCTGCGGGCCGGCGACGCCGTCGTGGTGGGCGAGACCTACGGCCGCATCCGGGCGATGCAGAACGATGCCGGCGCGCGGGTCGACGCGGCCGGTCCCAGCACGCCGGTCGAAGTCATCGGGCTGAGCGACGTGCCGCAGGCCGGCGATCTGCTGGAGGCCGTCTCCAACGAGCGGATCGCGAAGGCGGTGGCGGAGGAACGCTGGGAGCGCCGCCGCGCGGCGGAACAGGCCCGCTCGCGCCAGCTCAGCGTCGAAGAGATCTCGCGCGAGACCGGTACCATCACCGAGCGCAAGGAGCTCCGGCTGATCGTGAAGGGCGACGTCCAGGGCTCGGTCGAGGCGCTGGTGCCGGCGATTGAGCGGCTCACCACCCCCGAGGTGCTGATCACGATCCTCCACGCGGCCGTCGGCAACGTCAGCGAGTCGGATGTGATGCTGGCGGCGGCCAGCCAGGCGCTGATCATCGGCTTCAACGTGCGGCCGGAGCCGCAGACACGGAAGCTCGCGGAGCAGGAGCACGTCGACGTTCGCCTCTACCGCGTCATCTACGAGGTCCTGGACGACGTCAAGAAACTGACGACCGGCCTGCTCGCCCCCAAGATGGTCGAAGTCGTGCTCGGCCGCGTCGAGGTCCGGCGCGTGTACTCGATCAGCCGGGTGGGGACGATCGCCGGCTGCTACGTCACGTCCGGGCGGGTAACGCGCGGGGCCCGGGTGCGGGTGGTCCGGGACGGGGTCGTCGTGCACGAAGGCGTCATCGGGTCGCTCCGCCGGTTCAAAGAGGACGTGCGCGAGGTCGCCGAAGGCTTCGAGTGCGGCATCGGCCTGGAACGCTTCAGCGACATCAAGGAGCGCGACGTTCTGGAAGTCTTCGCGGTGGAGACGGCGCCGGCCGCGTAACGAGCCGCTGCGATGGTGGTAGGCGTGCTGCACGTGGAGTGCGGCCTTCCGGGCACGCAGAGCATCAAGGACAAACGCCGGATCGTCAAGGCGATCCTCGACCGGCTGCACCGCCGGTTCAACGTGGCCGCGGCCGAAGTGACGCACCAGGAATCCTGGCGGCGCGCCGGGCTGGCCGTCGCGTGCGTCAGCACGACCGTCCGGCACGCCGATTCGGTGCTGGCCCACGTCGCCCGGGACATCGAGCACCACGGGGAGCTCGTCCTGCTCGACTACAGCACCGAGATGCGGTGAAGACCAACGACGCGTTCAGATGGGAGGCGCCGTCCATGACGAGTCCGCGCATCGCCCGTCTCCGCGAGTTGTTCAAGCACGAAACGAGCGCCATTCTGCAGCGCCAGACGCGGGATCCGCGCATCGGTTTCGTCTCCGTCACGGACGTCGAGCTCAGCCCGGATCTCCGGCACGCCCGTATCTTCGTGAGCGTCTACGGCGACGCCGACACGAAGGCCCGCACCATGGAGGGCCTCGCGAGCGCCGAGGGGTTTGTCCGCACGGAGCTCGCGCACCGCATCCGCCTGCGTTACACGCCGGAAGTGACCTTCCGGATCGACGAGTCGATCGAACAGGGCGATCGCGTCAATCGCCTGCTGCGGCAGGTTGCCAAGGAGCGCAACGACCGGGATCCCATATGACCCCGGCCCAACGGATCGCGGAAACGCTCCTGGGCCGGCCGGTGCTGCTCCTCAATCACGTCTCGCCGGACGGCGACTGCCTCGGCTCCACGCTGGCCCTCGCCCGGGCGCTCTGGGCCCGTGAGCGGCCGGCGGTGGTCGCCAGCACCGACGGTGTGCCCGACATGTACCGGTTCCTGCCCGGGGCGGACCGGATCGTCACCGACGTGCCGGCCGTTGATGCGTTCGGCGCCGTCGTCTTCATGGAATGCAGCACGCCGGACCGGGCCGGCAGCCTCGCCGCCCGCGCCGCCGCCGTCCCCCTCACGATCAACATCGATCATCACGTGAGCAACGCCGGGTACGGCGACCTCGTCCTGTACGATCCCGCCGCCGCGGCGGTGGGCGAGCTGGTGACCCCGATCGTGGCGGCGCTCGGCCCGATCGATCCCGCCACGGCGACGTGCCTGCTCACGGCGCTTCTGACCGACACGGGCAGCTTCCGGTATGCGAGCGTCACCCCCCGGACGCTGCGCATCGCCGCGGATCTCGTCCAAGCCGGCGCGAGCCCCGCCCACGTCTACACGCAGGTGTATGAGAACCGGCCGGCGGCGGCCCTGCGGCTCCTCGGCCTGGCGTTGAGCCGGCTCGCCTTGTCTCCGGACGGCCGCATCGCCTGGACCGCGGTCACGCAGGCGATGCTGCGGGAGGCGGGCGCGCCGATGGAGGAGTCGGAGGGCATCGTCGGGTGGCTTCGGGCCATGGTCGGCGTGCAGGTGGCCGTGCTCTTCAAGGAAGAACCCGATGGAATTCACGTCAGCCTCCGCGGCCGGCCGGGCGTGCGCGCCCACGTCATCGCCGAGGCGTTCGGCGGCGGCGGACACGCCGCCGCGGCCGGATTCACCGCCACCGGCCCCCTGCCCGACGTGGTGCGCCGCACGCTCGACGCCGTCGAGCGCGAGCTCGCGACCGGCACCGGTCCCTAGCGCGTGGACGGCGTCTTCAACATTCTCAAGCCGCCCGGCATGACGTCCCACGACGTCGTCGACGTCGTGCGCCGACTCACCGGGCAGCGCCGGGTGGGCCATACCGGGACGCTCGACCCCGGGGCCGCCGGGGTTCTCGTGTTGTGTCTCGGACGGGCCACGCGTCTCAGCGAATTTTTGATGGACGTCGACAAAGAGTACCGCGTGGAGTTGCGTCTCGGGATGCGCACGAGCACGGGCGACGCCTACGGGGAGGTTCTTCCGCCCCCGCCGGCGGCTCCGATCGCCGCGACGCTCCGCGCACCGGCGCGCGCTCCGTCCGGGACGCGCGCCGCGGTCGAGGCGGTCCTCCGGCGGTTCACCGGGGAGATCCTCCAGGTCCCTCCCATGGTCTCGGCCATCCACCACGAAGGCGTCCGGCTCTACGAGTTGGCGCGCCGCGGGGAGGTCGTGGACCTGCAGCCGCGACCGATCACGATCTCGAGCATCGAGATCGTCACGCACGATCGGGACTGGACCCGCCTCCTCCTGCACGTGGTGTGCGGCAAAGGCGCGTACATCCGCAAGCTGTGCGCCGACATCGGCGACGCGCTCGGCACCGGCGGCTACGCCCGCTTCATGGTCCGGACCCGAACCGGGGCGTTTGGGGTCGAGGGGGCGCGGACGCTGGAAGAACTGGGCGGCCTAGCGGCCGAAGGCGCCCTGGAAGGCGCGCTCATCTCCATGGACGACGCGGTGGGCCATCTGCCCGCGGTGGATCTCTCCGACCAGCAGGTGAGCGACGTCCTCCACGGGCACGCGGTGCCCGTCTGGAAGGTCGGGCACGCGCTGCGGGACGACGCCCCGGTCCGCCTCCGCAGCCGGCGGGGCGCCCTCGTGGCGCTGGCGCGGGTGGAGCAGGGTCTTCTCCGGCCGTTCAAGGTCCTGGCCGGAGCGGCTGGCGGCGGGCCCGGTGCCCGTGCCGCGCAGACGCGGGAAGGGCATCGTGCGCCGCGCGTTCGGCCTCGCTGACTGGCCGGCCACTGTCCGCGCGCCGGTGCTCGCCCTCGGCACGTTCGACGGGGTGCACCTCGGCCACCGCCGGGTGATCGGTCTCGCGGTGGAGCGCGCGCGGGCGCGCGGCGGGCCCGCGGCGGTCCTGACGTTCGAACCGCACCCGCTCGAAGTGCTCCGGCCCGCCGCCGAGCCGGTGCTCCTCACCACGATCGACGAGCGCCTCGACCTATTCGCGTCCCTCGGCGTCGACGTCGCCCTCGTGCTGCCGTTCGACGAGACGTTCGCGCGCATCTCCGCGTCGGCCTGGCTCGACGACGTGCTGCGCGCGCGCCTGGATGCCCGGGAAATCGTCGCCGGGTCGTCGTACACGTTCGGGTTCCGGCGCGAAGGGACCGCGCGACGGCTTCTAGCATGGGGCCGTGCCGCCGACGTGCCGGTGCATCTCGAGCCGGCCGTCCTGGCCGGGGGCGAGCCCGTGACCAGCACCCGGATTCGCGCGACGCTGCGCGAAGGGCTTGTCGAAGACGCCGCTCGGCTGCTGGGCCGGCCGTACGGGTTGACCGGACCGGTCGTGCGGGGCGAGGGCCGCGGCCGCACGATCGGCGTGCCCACCGCCAACCTGGCCGTCGGCCCGCGCAAGATCGTCCCGGCCCACGGCGTCTACGCCACGATGGCCACCGTGGGCGCCCGGCGCTACCGCGCAGCCACCAACGTCGGCACGCGACCCACATTCGGCGGGACCACACTCAGCGTGGAGACGTTCCTGCTCGACTTCGACGGCGAGTGCCTCGGCGAGCCGATGTCGCTCGAGTTCGTCCGGCGCGTGCGCGAGGAGCGGACGTTTCCCGATGCGGCAACGCTGGTGCGGCAGATCGGCGACGACGTGGCGGCGGTGCGAGAGTTGCTTCGCGATCAGTGAGCGGGTATAATACCCTGGTGCAGGAACATCGTCCTCTCCGGTCTCGCGCCGTGGGGCACGTGAGCCGTCCGCGGGGCGTCCGTCTGACCACCGATGCGGTGGTCAGTTTGCTTTTCCGGGGCGGATGACGATGCGCCGCCAGGCCCGCGAGGCCGCGCTCGGCGTGCTCTTCCAGGTGGACCTCGGGGGGGGCGACATCGACGAGGCGCTGGGGACGGTTCGCGGCCAGGATTGGCCGCGCGACGACTGGACGCTGATCGAACGGCTGGTGCGCGGCACGCGCGGGCACCTGGCCGAGATCGACGCGCTCATTCGCGGTGTCGCCGAGCACTGGACGCTCGAACGGATGGCCACCGTGGACCGCAACGTCCTCCGCATGGCGATCTTCGAGCTCCGGCATACCACCACGCCGGTCGGCGTGATCATCAATGAGGCGGTCGAGCTGGCGAAGCAATACAGCACCGAGGAATCGGGGCGCTTTGTGAACGGCATGCTGGGCGAGATCGTCCGGCTCGATCCGCGCCTCGTGCGTCAGGCGGCCCGGTAAGTGCGTGCGGGTACAGATGGCGGTGTCCGGCCGGGTCCAGGGCGTCGGCTTTCGTGAATTCACGCGCCGCGCCGCGCGCCGTCTCGGCGTCGGCGGATGGGTGCGCAATCTGCCCGACGGACGCGTCGAGGTCGTCGCCGACGGTGAGCGCGCGGTGCTCGAGGCGCTCGTGAGCGCGGTGCGCGCGGGACCGCCGGGCGCCGTGGTACGCGACATCCAACAGGACTGGCGCGAGACGCGCGCGCCGGAAGAGGAGTTCGTGATCCGCTAAGCCGGGATGCCCGAAACGTCCGGACCGGTCGCCATCGAGAGCATTCTCGCCGAGCACGGCCGGCTCATCGAGCGTGCGCCGGAGCGGTATCTCCCTCCCGAAGACGCCCCGCCGGTCAAGGCCCACCGCGCCATGCGCTACCGCGTCAGGGCCGGTCTGGCCGGGCTTGCGACACTCATTCCGGAGCGGGACCGGTGATCCGGCCGCACACTCAAGCCCTTCGCCTGGACGAGCGGCTCGTGCGGGACGGGCTGGCCGAGACACGGGCCCGCGCGCAGGCGGCCATTCTGGCGGGGCGCGTCAGCGTAGACGGGCAGGTCGCCGACAAGCCGGGACGCCGGGTGGGACCCGACACCCGGGTCGACGTCGCCGGCCCGGCGCATCCCTACGTCGGCCGGGGCGGCCTCAAGCTAGCGCACGCGCTGGCCGCCTTCGCCGTGAACGTCCGGGGCGCCGTCGCGGCCGACCTCGGCGCCAGCACCGGGGGATTCACGGACGCGCTCCTGCAGGCCGGGGCGGCCCGCGTCTATGCCGTGGACGTGGGACACGGGCAGCTCGACTGGCGGCTCCGGCACGACCCCCGCGTCGTCGTCATGGAGGGCACCAACGCGCGCCACCTTACCCCCGAGCGCTTCAGGGGCTGTTGCGATCTTGTCACCGCCGACCTCTCCTTCATCGGTCTGCGCGTGCTGTGGGGCGTCATCGCCCGGCTGGTGAGGCCGGGCGGCGACGTGATCGCGCTCGTGAAACCGCAGTTCGAGGCGGGCCGCGCGCAGGTGGGACGGGGCGGCGTGGTCCGCGACCCCGCCGTCCACGCCTCGGTCCTCGAGGCCACGCTGGAGGCGGCCGCGCGCGAGCAGCTGATCCCGGCCGGCGTGAGCGCCTCGCCGGTCACCGGACCGGCCGGCAACATCGAGTACTTCGTCCATCTGCGGCGGGCCCCGCTCGGGACCCGCGAGGCGCGGCCCGCGGACGTCGACATCCCCCGCGTCGTCGCCGCCGCGCACGGCGCACTCCGGCCGCCGGCAGGCGCGGGGGGCCCATGAACACGGTGGGTCTCCTGGTCAACGTCGACAAACTGCGGGCCGATGACGACGTCGGACGGCTCGCGTCCGAAGCGGTGACGCTGCTCGCGTCGCGGCGGGTCGCCGTCGTCGTCAACGAGGAGAGCGCGCGCACGCTGGGCGTGCCCGATCTCGGCGTGCCCGACGCCGACCTCGTCCGGCGCGCCGACGTCCTGGTCGTCTTCGGCGGCGACGGCACGATCCTGCGCGCGGCACGGCTCACGGCCCGCGACGGCATCCCGATTCTCGGAGTGAACCTCGGCGGATTCGGCTTCCTCGCGGAAGTCCACGACCAGGCGGTCGAGGACGCGTTGCTGCGCGTCCTCGCCGGCGACTACCGCGTCGACGAGCGGATGATGCTCCAGGCGCAGGTGTGCCGCGACGGCGCCCCGGAGGACGGCGGCACGGCCGGCCGGGGACGCGTCATCCGGGAGCTGCTGGCGCTCAACGACGTCGTCGTCGCGAAGAGCGGCTACGCCCGCATTCTCCGCATCCGGACCGACGTCAACGAGGACCACCTGGCGACGCATCTGGCGGACGGCCTGATCGTGGCGACGCCGACGGGGTCCACCGCGTATTCGCTCTCCGCGGGCGGCCCGATCCTGCATCCGGAGCTCGACGCGATCGTGCTCACGCCGATCTGCGCGCATACGCTCAACGCCCGCGCCGTCGTCCTGTCCGCGAACGAGGCCATCACCGTCCGGGTGCAGCCGACCGGGGCGCCGTCGGTGCTGACGGTCGACGGGCAGGAAGGGGAGCCGCTCGAACCCGACGACGTGATCCGGGTGGCGCGCGCGCCGTACCGCACGCGCCTCGTGCGGCTCGGACGGACGGGCTTCTACCGGTTGCTGCGGGCCAAGCTGTCGTGGGGCGGGGAGCGATGATGATGCATACGGGGGGACGCAGCCGATGACGCAGCAGCAGACCAAGTACATTTTCGTCACGGGAGGTGTCGCGTCGGCACTCGGCAAGGGCATCACGTCGGCCTCCCTCGGGCGCCTGCTCAAGAGCCGCGACTGGCGGGTCAGCGCGTTGAAATTCGACCCGTACGTCAACGTGGACGCCGGGACGATGAACCCGTTCCAGCACGGCGAGGTCTTCGTCACCGACGACGGGGCCGAAACCGACATGGACCTGGGACACTACGAACGGTTCATCGACGAGAGCCTCGGCCGCGACAACAACACCACCACGGGCAAGATCTACGGCGCGGTGATCGCCCGCGAGCGGCGCGGCGAGTATCTCGGGGGCACCGTGCAGGTCATCCCGCACGTCACCAACGAGATCCGCGACGAGATCAGCCGGGTGGCGCGGCTGCAGCGCGCCGACGTGATGATCGTCGAGGTGGGGGGGACCGTCGGCGACATCGAGAGCCTCCCGTTCCTCGAGGCGATCCGGCAGTTCCGCCGCTACGTAGGGGAAGCGCACGTGATGTACGTGCACGTCTCCCTGATCCCGTACCTCCGGGGCGCCGGCGAGCTCAAGACCAAGCCGACCCAGCACAGCGTCAAAGAGCTCCGCAGCATCGGCATCCACCCCGACGTCATCGTCTGCCGGACGGAACGCCCGCTCTCGCGCAGCCTGCGGGAGAAGGTGGCGTTGTTCTGCGACGTGGCGCCGGAGGCCGTGATCCAATCGATCGATGCCCAAAGCGTCTACGAGGTCCCGCTTGTCCTGGAGGACGAAGGGCTGGCGCGGATCGTCGAGCGGCGGCTCGACCTGCCGGCGCGGCCGCCTGATCTCGAGGGCTGGCGCGTGATGGTGGACCGGCTGCTCAATTCGCCCGACACCGTCGAGATCGTCCTCGTCGGCAAGTACATGGGCAACGAGGATTCCTACATCAGCATCGAAGAGGCCCTGCGGCACGGCGGGATCGCGAGCGGGTGCCGTGTCCGCATCGCGAAGCAGGACTCCGAGGAACTGGCCGGCCTCGACGACGCGGGGGTCGAGGCGCGCCTCGGCCGGTTCGACGGGATTCTCGTGTGCCCCGGGTTCGGCGCACGGGGGGTCGAGGGCAAGATCAAAGCCGCGCAGTTCGGCCGCACGCGCGGCGTGCCGTTCTTCGGCGTGTGCTACGGGATGCAGTGGGCGGTGGTCGAGTTTGCCCGCCATGTGTGCGGGCTCGACGGCGCCAACACCACGGAGGTGGACCCGGCGACGCCGCATCCGGTCATCGACCTGCTGCCCGAGCAGAAAGCGGTGACGGAGAAGGGGGGCACCATGCGTCTCGGCCTCTACCCCTGCCGCCTTGCGTCCGGGTCGCTCGCCCACGCGGCATACGGCGTGGACGACGTCGAAGAGCGGCACCGGCACCGGTTCGAGGTGAACAACGAGTACCTGCCGATCCTGACCCGCCACGGTCTCCGGGTCACGGGCATCTACCCGGAGCGCAATCTCGTCGAGCTCGTCGAACTGCCGGGCCATCCGTGGTTCCTCGGCACGCAGTTTCACGCCGAGTACCGGTCGCGGCCGACGCGGCCGCACCCGCTGTACAGCGCGTTCCTCGCCGCATCACTCGCGCATCATCGCGGCGCGCCCGCGGACGACACCCACCGGGAAGCCAAGGAGCCGTCGGCGCCGACCGCGAACCGATAACCGCACCAGCCGGGGAGGGACGTCCATGGGTATGGTCTACGTCAACGGCCGCTTTGTCTCCAGGGAGGACGCGACCGTCTCGGTCTACGATCACGGCTTCCTGTATGGGGACGGCGTCTTCGAGGGGATCCGCTGCTACGCCGGCCGCGTCTTCAAGCTCGACGAGCACGTGGCGCGGCTGTTCGAATCGGCGCACACCCTCCGCCTTGAGATTCCCCTGAGCCGCGCCGAGGTCACGGCGGCTATCGTGGAGACGGTGCGCCGCTCCGGCCTCCGCGACGCCTACATCCGGCCGGTCGTCTCCCGCGGCCCCGGAGACCTCGGGATCGACCCGCGGAAATGCCCGAAGGCCAACATCGTCATCATCGTGGACTCGATCCAGCTGTACCCCGAGGAAGCATACCGGAAGGGCCTGCGAGTGATTACGACCTCGACGCGGCAGCGGCCGGTCGACGTGCTCAATCCGCGCGTCAAGACCTGCAACTACTTGAACAACATCATGGCGCGCCTCGAGACGAACCTCGCCGGCGTGGACGAAGGGCTGATGCTGACGGCGGACGGCTACGTCGCGGAGTGCACCGCGGACAACATCTTCGTCGTCCGCGGCGGCCGCGTGCTCACGCCGCCCGCCTACATCGGCATCCTGCAGGGCATCACGCGGCAGACGGTGCTGGACCTGTGCGGGACGCTCGGGATCCCCGCGGTCGAACAGGTCATCACGCTGCACGATGTCTACGCCGCCGACGAGTGCTTTCTCACCGGGACCGGCGCGGAGCTCGGGCCGGTTGTAGAGGTCGACGGGCGGACGATCGGCTCGGGGACGCCGGGTCCGGCGACGCTCAAGATCCTCGCCGCGTTCCGCGCGCTCGCGGCCCGCGAGGGGACGCCGGTCTACGAGCCGAGCGGGGTGCCCGGCGGCGACTGATCGCCGCCACGCCCCCCGGATTCCGGGACGTTGAGCGGCGGGCAGGACGGAAGCATGCGCGTCCTCGGCAGCCGGCGCGTCTTCGACGGCCGGGCGTTCTCGGTCCGCGTCGACGAGATCGAGAATCCGAGCGGTCGGCGGTGGTCGCTGGAGGTCATCGAGCACCCCGGCGCCGTCGCGATTGTCGCGGTGCTGCCGCACTCCGTCGCGCCGGCCGCCTGCGGCGTGAGCCCGAAGCGTCCGCCCGACCGACAGATCGTGCTGGTGCGCCAAACCCGCCCTGCCGTCGGCCGCATGCTGCTCGAGATCCCTGCCGGCACGCTCGAGCCGGGGGAGGCCCCCGACGCGTGCGCGCGCCGGGAACTCGCGGAGGAGACGGGGTACGCGGCCGAGACCTGGGAGTCGCTCGGCGCGTTCTACACGGCGGCGGGCGTCTCCACCGAAGAGATGCACCTGTTCCTCGCCCAAGATCTACACCCCGTGTCCGCCGAGCGCGAAGAAGAGGACCTGACGGTGCACCTGGTGCCGCTCGCCGAGGCGCGGCGCCTCGTGGCGGCCGGCGAGATCCACGACTCGAAGTCGATCATCGGCATCCTGCTGGCATCCGAGCGATTCGGCGGGCCTACGGCGTGACGCAGTGGTCCACGCCGTAGGCCGCCAGGACGTCCGGCCCGCTTGAGTCGTCCCGACCGGGTGCTCGTCCTCGTGCTCGACGGCTGCGGGGTCGGCGCGGCGCCCGACGCGGCCCGGTACGGGGACGAAGGATCGAGCACGTTGCCGCATACAGCGGCGGCCCGCGGGGGGCTGCGGCTGCCGGTCCTCGGCCGGCTGGGACTGGGACGCCTCGGGACCATCGCCGGGGTTCCACCCGCTCCGCATCCCGAGGGGGCCTACGGCACGATGGTGGAAGTGTCGCCGGGTAAAGACAGCACGACCGGCCACTGGGAGCTCATGGGCCTCATCCTCGACCGGGCGTTTCCGACCTATCCACGCGGCTTTCCGCCCGAGATCATCGATCCGTTCGAGGCGCGCATCGGCCGGCGGGTCCTCGGCAATCGCCCGGCGTCGGGGACCGCCATCATCGCCGAGCTCGGAGAGGAGCACGTTTGCACCGGCCGCCCGATTGTCTACACGTCGGCCGACAGCGTGTTCCAGATCGCCGCGCACGAGGCCGTCATTCCCGTCGACGAACTGTACCGCGAGTGCGCCGCGGCGCGGGCGATTCTCACCGGTCCGCACGCGGTCAGCCGCGTCATCGCGCGGCCGTTCGTCGGCGAGCCCGGGCATTTCATCCGGACCGACCGGCGCCGCGACTTCTCGGTGCCGCCGCCCAAGGTCACGGTGCTGGACCGTCTGGCGGCGGGCGGCGTGCCGGTCATCGGCGTCGGCAAGATCGCCGACCTGTTCGCCGGGCGCGGAATCACCGCGGCCGTGCACACGCACGACGACATGGACGGACTCACGCAAACGGCGCGGGCCCTGGAGGGGGTCGAGCGGGGGCTCGTCTTCACGAACCTCGTCGACCTCGACACGCTGTACGGACACCGCAACGACCCCGAGGGATACGGCGCCGATCTCGAACGGATCGACGCGCGGCTCGATGAGATCCTGCGCCGTCTCGGCCCGGCGGGACTCGGCATCATCACCGCGGACCACGGAAACGATCCGACGACGGCGAGCACCGACCATTCCCGCGAGATCGTCCCGCTGCTCGCGGCCGGACCGGACGTGCGGGCGGGCGTGGACCTGGGCGTGCGCCGTACCTTCGCCGACGTCGGCGCGACGGTCGCCGCGGCCCTCGGCGTGCCGGGCCCGGACGCCGGCACGAGTTTTCTGGATCAGATCCTCCCACCGTGACGTCGGGTCCCGGGGGGACGGCCATCGAGGAGGCGGCGGACGTCATCCGGCGGCAATCGCATCTTGCGCCGGAGTGCGGAATCGTTCTCGGCAGCGGCCTCGGGACGCTGGCCGATGCGGTCGTGCCCGACGCGGTAGTGCCGTACCGCGCTATTCCGCACTTCCCCGTTCCGACCGCCGCCGGACACGCCGGGGACCTGGTGCTGGGCCGGCTCGACGGGCGCCCGATCGCGGCGCTCCGCGGCCGGGCGCATCTCTACGAGGGCCACACCGCGGAACGCATCGTCTTCCCCATCCGCGTTCTCGCAGCCTTGGGCGCCCCAACCGTGATCCTGACGAACGCCGCGGGGGGCCTCGACCCCGGGTTCCACGGCGGCGATCTCATGCTACTGACGGACCATATCAACTGGACCGGGACGAACCCGCTCGTCGGTCCGAACGACGACCGCCTCGGTCCCCGGTTTCCCGACATGTCGGCCGTCTACGATCCGGCGCTGCGGGCGGCTGCTGACGCGGCCGGCGAAGCGGAACAGATCCCGCTGCGGCACGGGGTGTATGTGGGCGTGCTCGGCCCATCCTATGAAACGCCGGCCGAGATCCGGATGCTCCGCGCAATGGGCGCCGACGCCGTCGGCATGTCGACGGTCCTCGAGGCGATCGCCGCCCGGCACGCCGGTCTGCGCGTCCTCGGCATCGCGGCGATCACCAACGCCGCCGGGGCCGCGGACGCGACGGGTTCGGCACCAACCCCGAGCCGAGCCGGCGTGGAGCCCCTCACGCACGACGCCGTGCTGGCCGCGTCCGAGGCGGTCGCGCCGCGCTTCGCCCGGCTCGTACGGCGGATCGT
The DNA here is from genome assembly GCA_035945995.1 of bacterium. Lineage (NCBI taxonomy): Bacteria > bacterium. Next base: position 6,764 of record DASYZR010000104.1, on the reverse strand, counting down.
GCGCGACCTACCCGCGTCCCGCGCAGGCGGACCGGCAAGCGGCGGGGGCGGGTCCGGCCCGCAGTAGCCGGTGGGGCCGCCAGCCGGCGGATCCCCGACCCCGTCAGCCGCATCTGCACCCAGTCGTCGAGGGACGCGGCGCCGAGACGCCGGTAGAATCCGATCGCCGGCGTGTTCCACCGCAGGACGCTCCACTCCATCCGGCCGCAACGTTCCCGCACGGCGATTCTGGCGAGCGCGCGCAGCAGCGCCGCCCCGGCGCCCTGTTTCCGCGCGCGGGGCACGACGAAGATGTCCTCGATGTAGAGTGTCGGCCGGCCCGCGAAGGTGGAATAGGTGAGAAAGTAGACCGCGACGCCGACCGGCCGGCCGCCGCGCCGGCAGAGGAGTGTCCGGAAGTACGGCCGGCGGCCGAACCCGTGACGGCGCAGGCGCGCGGGGGTCGCCTTGACGCGCCGGCGCAGCCGCTCATACGTCGCGAGCCCCATGAGGAGCTTCCAGACGACGGGGAAGTCGCGGGCGGAAGCGGGACGGATGGTAATGGACGACCGCGAGTCGCGTGTACGCACCCGGCGCGGTTGCTTCGATGCGATCGTGAACCCGGCCTGCCTGCCTGTCCCCCGCCGGGGGGCCCCCGGTGAGACCGACGAGGGCCGGAGGCCATGAGAGGGTTTGTCTTTCGCCGGAGGTAAGTCAGGCGCGAGACCGGGACGAACGCACGATGCGACCCTACGAGCTCATTAAGGCGAAGCGGGACGGCGCGGACCTGCCGCCGGACGCGGTCCGTGAGTTCATCGCGGACTTCGTGCGAGGGGGCGTCTCTGACGCCGAAATGGCCGCATTCCTCATGGCCGTGTACTTTCAGGGCCTCTCGAGCCGCGAAACCGCGGCCCTCACGCGGGCCATGGTCGCGAGCGGCGAGACCCTCGACCTGAGCGGCGTCCGGGGACCGACGGTCGATAAGCACAGCACCGGCGGCGTGGGGGATAAGACCTCGCTCGTCGTCGTTCCGCTGGTCGCCAGTTGCGGCGCGCGCGTCGCCAAGCTGTCCGGACGGGCCCTCGGGCACACGGGGGGAACTCTGGACAAGCTCGAAGCGATCCCGGGATTCCGCGTGGAGCTCACGCCCCGCGAACTCATCGCGCAGGTGAATCGGGTCGGCTGCGTGATTGCGGGTCAGTCGGGGGAACTCGTGCCCGCGGACGGGCGCCTCTACGCGCTGCGGGATCGAACGGCGACCGTGGATAGTGTGCCGCTCATCGCGGCCAGCGTCATGAGCAAGAAGATCGCCGCCGGCAGCGCGGCGATCGTTCTGGACGTCAAGACCGGGAGCGGCGCGTTCATGAAGACCCCGGCGGCGTCTCGCGCGCTCGCGACGGCCATGGTCGAGATCGGGCGGGCCGCCGGTCGTCGTACGAGCGCCGTCCTGAGCAGCATGGAGCAGCCGCTCGGCCGGATGATCGGGAACGCCCTCGAGGTGGAAGAGGCGATTCGCACGCTGCACGGAGAGGGCCCGCCCAGCCTCAACGAGCTCGCGATGACGATCGGGGCGCAGATGCTCGTCCTGGCGGGCGTGGCGCCCGACGCGGCCGCCGCGCGCGGGCGCCTCGACGCCGCCCTCCGGCGAGGCGACGGCGCGCGCACCTTCGCGGCGATGATCGGGGCCCAGGGCGGTGATCCACGCGTCGTCGATGACCCGGGCCGGCTTCCTCAGGCGACGGTGGAACAGGCCGTGGCGGCGCCCGCCGACGGGGTGGTCACAGGCATCGACGCCGAGGCGATCGGGTACGCGGCGATCGCCCTCGGAGCCGGGCGCGTCCGGGCCGGCGATCGGATCGATCCCGGCGCGGGCATCATCCTGGAACGCAAAATCGGCCACGCCGTGCGCCGGGGCGACGCGCTGGCGAGACTTCGCGCCGCGGGCGACCAGCAGATCCGTGAGGCCCGCCGCCGCGTGCTCGAGGCGTACCACATCGGACCGGAGACGCCCGGCGCCCCGTCCCTGGTGCTGGACGTCATCGACTGAGCGCGCGCCGCCCCGACGGCGCGCCGCCGGATGATTCGACACACACGTGACACGGGAGGTGGGTTGTGGCGGCATTTCGCACCATCGGGGTCGTGGGCTGCGGGCTCATGGGATCGGGCATCGTCGAAGTCTGCGCGAGGTCGGGATACGACGTCGTCGTGCGCGAGGTCTCCGACGACCTCTTGACGCGCGGCCTGGAACGCCTGGACGCATCGCTCGGGCGCGCCGTAGAGCGCGGCAAACTTGCGCCGGCCAACCGGAACGCCGCGCGCGCGCGCGTCCGCGGGACGACCCGGCTCGCGGACCTGTCGCGGTGCGAGCTCGTCATTGAGGCCGTCGTCGAGCTGATGGACACGAAGAAAGACGTGTACGCGGAGCTCGACCGGATCTGCCCGCCGCCCACGATCTTCGCCAGCAACACGAGCTCGCTCAGCATCACTGAGATGGCCTCGGTGACCCGGCGCCCCGCCCAGGTCCTCGGGCTGCATTTCTTCAACCCGGTGCCGGTCATGAAGCCGGTGGAGATGGTGCGGGGTCTGCTCACCGCGGAGGAGACACTCGCCGCCGCGAGGGAGTTCTGCGAAGCGCTCGGCAAGACCGTCGTGGCCTGCAAGGACTCTCCCGGGTTCATCGTCAATCGGCTGCTGGTTCCCTACCTCCTCGACGCCGTCCGGGCCCTCGACATGGGCCTCGCCAGCCGCGAAGACATCGACACGGCCGTGCAGCTCGGATTGAACCATCCGATGGGCCCGCTCACCCTCCTCGATTTCGTCGGAATCGACACGACGTATTACATCGCCGAGGCGATGTACCGGGAGCTCAAAGACGCCCGATACGCGGCCCCCCCGCTCATGCGGAAGATGGTGCTGGCGGGCCACCACGGCCGCAAGACCGGACGCGGCTTCTACGAGTATCCGGCGGGGAAGAAATAGGCCGGCGAGCCGCGCCCAGGAGCGCTTCTGCGGCGTCCCGAATACGCTCTGGCGGGTGATCCGATGGAGTTCACGCTCAACGAGGAACACCGCCTCGTCCAGTCCACCGTGCGCGAGTGGGCCACTACGCGGCTGCTGCCGCTGGCGGCGGAGATGGACCGCACGGGCAGCTATCCCCGCGATCTGATCCACGAGCTGGGTGCGATGGGGCTGACCGGTGTCTTCATCCCCGAGGAATACGGCGGCGGGGGCATGGACACCGTATCCTACTGCATCGTCCTGGAAGAGATCGCACGCGCCGAAGCCGCGCTCGCGGCCGTGCTCTCGGTAAACAACTCGCTCGACTGCTATCCGATCCACGCGTTCGGGACGGAGGCCCAGAAGCGCACGTACCTGCCGGAGCTCGCCCGCGGCCGGAAGCTGGGATGTTACTGCCTCACCGAGCCGACCGCCGGGTCGGACGCGGCCTCGCTCCGCGCGACCGCCCGCCGCGACGTGGCGCACTGGGTCCTCAACGGCACCAAAATCTTCGTCACGAACGGCGTCGAAGCCGACGTGTTGATCATCTACGCCCGCACGGGCGGTGAAGGGCCGCGTGGCATCAGCGCGTTCGTCGCCGAGCGGGGCGATCCGGGCCTGTCCGTCGGCAAGATCGAGCACAAGCTCGGCCTCCACGCGAGCAGCACCTGCGAGATCGTGCTCGAAGATTGCCGGCTGCCGCGCGACCGGCTGCTCGGCGAGGAAGGGAAGGGGTTTTCGGTCGCCATGGCCACCCTCGACGGCGGGCGTATCGGCATCGCCGCCCAGGCGCTCGGGATCGCGCGGGCGGCGATGGAGGACGCGGTCGCCTACGCGAAGGACCGTCGGCAGTTCGGGCGGCCGATCGCGGAGTTTCAGGCGACGCAGTGGAAGATCGCCGACATGGCGACCCGGATCCAGGCCGGCCGCCTGCTCATGTACCGCGCGGCGTGGCTGCGGGATCAGGGACGCCGGCACACGGCCGAGGCGTCGATGGCGAAGCTGTTCGCGTCCGAGACGGCGATGTGGGCCGCCACCCAGGCGGTGCAGATCTTCGGCGGGTACGGGTACATTCAAGATTACCCGGTGGAGCGGCATTTTCGGGACGCCAAGATCACCGAGTTGTACGAAGGTACGTCCGAGATCCAGCGGCTGGTGATCGCGCGGCACGTCCTCGGCACCGCGGATCGAGCATGAATATCGTGGTGTGCGTGAAGCACGTACCCGACACCGAAGCGCAGGTGCGCATTCGCGCCGACGGTCTGGGCATCGACGAGAGCGGCCTCAATTTCGTGCTCAACTTCTACGACGAGCACGGGGTCGAAGAGGCGCTGCGGATCAAAGAGCGCCGGGGCGGGACCGTCACGCTGCTTGCGGCGGGACCGCCCCGGGCGGCCGAGGGGTTGCGGGCGGGCCTCGCCATGGGCGCCGATGCCGCGGTCCACATCCAGGACGAGGCGCTCGCCGGCCTCGACCACCTCGGCACGGCGCGGGTCCTGGCCGCGGCGATCAAGATGCTTCCGTACGACCTCGTGTTGTGCGGGAAGCTCGCGACCGACGACAACGCCGCCGTCGTCGGGCCGGCGATCGCGGAATTTCTCGACCTCGCCCAGGCGACGTCCGTCACGAAACTGGAGTTGGGGGAGGGGACCGCCACGGCGCACCGGGAAGTGGAGGGCGCCGTAGAAGTCCTCGAGGTGAAGCTGCCGGCCGTCATCACCGTGGAACGCGGAATCAACGAGCCGAGGTATCCCTCGCTGCCCGGCATCATGCGGGCCAAACGCACGCCGGTTACCGTCCGCGCCCTCGGCGAGCTCGGCCTCCCCGCCGGCGCCCTCACGCCGCACGTCGAGCTGCTCGGCCTGACCCCGCCGCCGAAACGTCAGGCCGGGCGGCGCCTTGAGGGCGAACCAGCGGCTGTCGTGCGCGAACTCGTACGGGCGCTGCGCGACGAGGCCAAGGTCCTATGAGGGCCGTCGCCTCGCCGGCGCCGGGGCATCGGGTCCGATGACGGGCGACGTGTGGGTGCTGGCCGAACATGCCGGGGGCCGGCCGCGAAAGATCACGCTTGAGCTACTCGGCCTGGCCCGCACCTTGGCCGGCAAGACCGGCGGCCGCGTGCACGCCGTCGTCGCGGGGAAGGGGATCGCCGCGATGGCCGCGGACCTCGGCGCCCACGGCGCCGACGCGGTCCACGTCGCCGACGCGGACGTCCTCGAGCCGTATACCACGGAGGCGCACGCGCAGGTGGTCGCGACCGCCCTGGCCGCCGCCTCACCGGGGCTGGTGCTGCTCGGAAGCACGGCGGCGGGCCGGGATCTCGCGCCGCGGCTCGCGGCGCGGCTCGGCGCCGGCCTCATCACCGACTGCGCCTCGGTCGCGGTCGAGGACGGCCGGGTGGTGGCCACGCGGCCGACGATGACCCGCAAGGCCATCGCGCGTGTGGCCTTCCGCGACGATGCGATCCGAATCGCCGTCGTGCTGCCGAACGTCTACCCGCCGGCGGCCGCCGAGACGGGGCGCTCTGCCGAGGTCGCGACGCTGCCGGTGACCGTCGATCCGGAGTCGATCCGCACGCGCGTACGGGAGGTCTCCGCGATCACGCGGGAGACCGTCCCGCTGACGGAGGCCGATATCATCGTTTCGGGAGGGCGGGGGCTGCGCGGTCCCGAGCACTTCGCGCTGCTGGACCGGCTGGCCCGCGTGCTCGGCGCGGCCGTCGGCTCCAGCCGTCCGCCGGTGGACTCCGGGTGGGTACCGCACGACTATGAGATCGGCCAGACCGGCAAGACCGTCAATCCGCAGCTGTACATCGCCTGCGGCATTTCCGGGGCCCCGCAGCACCTCGCCGGCATGTCGGGATCGCGGTATATCGTCGCGATCAACAAGGATCCCGAGGCGCCGATCTTCGGCATCGCGACCTACGGCGTGGTGGGAGATCTGTTTGAGATCATCCCGCTGCTGACCGACGAAGTGGGCCGCCTCAAGGGCGCGCAGAGCGCGGGCGGCGCATGAGCGGCTGATGGAACCGCGCGAACGCGCCGCCCGGTTCAGCACGATCTCGGATCTCGAGATCAAGCGGCTCTACACGCCGGACGATCTCGCCGCGGACGATCCGGCGCGGGACCTCGGCCCGCCCGGCGAGTTTCCGTTCACCCGCGGCATCCACGCGACCATGTACCGCGGCCGCCTGTGGACGATGCGGATGTTCGCGGGATTCGGCTCGGCCGAGGACACCAACGCGCGGTTTCACTATCTCCTGCGCCAGGGCCAGACCGGCCTTTCCGTGGCGTTCGACATGCCGACGCTCATGGGCTACGATTCCGATCACCCCCGCTCGACCGGCGAGGTGGGCCGGGAAGGCGTCGCGATCGACAGCGTGGACGACATGGACGTCCTGCTGCGCGATCTGCCGCTCGACCGGATCACCACCTCGATGACGATCAACGGACCGGCGAACGTCCTGCTCGCGATGTACGTCGCCGTCGCGACCGCCCGCGGGCGCGACCCCGCGTCGCTCGGCGGCACGACCCAGACCGACATCCTCAAGGAATTCATCGCGCAGAAGGAATGGATCGTCCCGCCGCGGCCGAGCATGAAGCTCGTCCGGGACATCATCGTCTACGGCACCCGCGAGCTTCCGCGCTGGAACACGATCAGCATCAGCGGCTACCACATCCGTGAAGCCGGGGCGACCGCGGTCCAGGAGCTGGCCTTCACGCTGGCCGACGGCATCGCGTACGTGCAGGCGGGCGTCGAGGCCGGCCGCGCCGCCGACGCGGTTGCGC